>NZ_JBEZJY010000013.1:0-214224 GCF_040651415.1 Streptomyces sp. NPDC048484 | reverse complement strand
GACCTCCGGCCGAGCGACCTCCGGCCGAGCGACCTCCGGCCGAGCGACCTCCGGCCGAGCGACCTCCGGCCGAGCGACCTCCGGCCGAGCGACCTCCGGCCGAGCGACCTGCGAGTGGCCCAGGCGCTCGCCGACGTGGTTGCCGTGGCCCTGGTCCGCCGCACCCTCGAACCGGCCACGGTGCTCGCCACCCTGGCGTGACCGCTACCCGTCCGACCCATCGCGACGCCGTCGCTCCCGCGACGGAAACGACCGCACCCGTAAACGACCGCACCCGGACCGCTCCGGCCGCCGTGTTCGGCGGCCTGCGGACCGGGTGCGGTCGGTGAGACGCTGCGACCTGAACGAGCGCAGGTCGAAGAGCGTGACGCGGGGTCAGGCCTTCTTCGTCTCCCAGAAGATCTTGTCGATCTGGGCGATGTAGTCCAGGGCCTTCTGGCCCGTGGCCGGGTCGGTCGAGCCCTTCGCGGCCGAGAGGGCCTTGAGGGCGTCGTTGACCAGCTGGTGCAGCTCCGGGTACTTCTCGAAGTGCGGGGGCTTGAAGTAGTCGCTCCACAGCACCGAGACGTGGTGCTTGGCGAGCTCGGCGCGCTGCTCCTTGATGACGGTGGCGCGGGCCTGGAAGTGGGCGTCGTCGTTGGCGGCCATCTTCTCCTGGACGGCCTTCACCGACTCCGCCTCGATGCGGGCCTGGGCAGGGTCGTACACACCGCAGGGCAGGTCGCAGTGAGCGCTGACCTTGACCTTGGGGCTAAACAGGCGGGAAAGCATTGAGCTGTCCTTCCTCGTGATCGTCTTCTCAGGTGGGACATTACTCCGTGAGGGACGGGTTTTCGCGAGTGCCCCCATGGGCTTAGGACAAAAGTCCAGGGTGAGACTGGGACTCGTGGAGGATGGAACCGGGGAGGTGCCGGGGATGCCGGAGCTGTCGCAGGAGACCGAGCGCGGGAGGGCTGTCCTGCCCTTCGGGGCCGCCGAGGTGACGGGGCCGTCCATGGTGCCCACGCTGCATCACGGGGATCTCCTCGTCGTGCAGTACGGGGCCAGGATCAGGCCCGGTGACGTCGTCGTACTGCGCCACCCGTTCCAGCAGGACCTGCTGGTCGTGAAGCGGGCGGCCGAGCGGCGCGAGGGAGGCTGGTGGGTGCTGGGCGACAACACATACGCCGGCGGGGACAGCACGGACTACGGAACCGTGCCCGAGGAGCTCGTCCTCGGGAAGGTGCGGTTCCGGTACCGGCCGCTGAGGAAGGGTCAGCGCTCGCCGTTCACGCTCGCGCGCTGGGCGCTGTCAGCCGCGCGGCCGGTGCTCTCCGACCGGTCGGCCTCCAGGCGTTTTCGGGCGCGGTAGGCGGCGACGTTCGCCCGGGTCGCGCAGCGGTCCGAGCAGTAGCGCCGGGAGCGGTTCGTCGAGGTGTCGAGGTAGGCGTTGCGGCACGGCGCGGCCTCGCACAGGCCGAGGCGGTCCACGCCGTACTCGGTGAGGTGGAAGGCCAGGCCCATCGCGGCGATGGCGGCGTACCCCGCGGTCGCGTTCGACGGATGGTCCGCCAGGTGCATGTGCCACAGCGGGCGGCCGGTGTCGTCCCGGAAGTCGTGGCCCGAGATCTGCGGGCTGACCGGGAACTCCAGCAGCAGGGAGTTCAGAAGGTCCACGGCGAGCGTCTCGTCGTCGCCGTCCGCCGCCTCGAAGACCGCGCGCAGCCGGGCCCGTACACCGCGGAAGCGGGTCACGTCCGAGTCGGTGGCGCGGCGGGCCGCCGACGCGTTGCCCCCGAAGAGGTCACGGATGGACTCGACCGAGGTGAGCGCGTCCTTGCCCCGGGCCGGCTCCTCGCTGTTGACGAGACGGACGGCGTAATCCGAGTAATAGGCCAGTTCCACTTGTAGTCCTTACAGGGGCGCTCTATGGTCGTGCTGCGGACACGTAATGGCTAATGGTGTCTCCAGGGTATTACACGCTGGAGGGGAAAGGGGCTTTCATGACGACCACTCTCGGTTCGGACTGGCACGCGTGGCAGAAGAGCTGGGACCGGCAGCAGGAGTGGTACCTGCCGGACCGTGAGGAGCGCTTCCGGGTCATGCTCGACATGGTCGAGGCGCTGGTGGGCCCCGAGCCGCGTGTCCTGGACCTCGCGTGCGGTACGGGAAGTATCACGGCCCGGCTCTTCGAAAGGTTCCCGAAGGCGGTCAGTACCGGCGTCGACCTCGATCCGGCGCTCCTGGCCATCGCCGAGGGCACCTTCGCGGGTGACGCCCGGGTCACGTTCGTCACGGCGGATCTCAAGGACCCCGACTGGACCTCCCTGCTGCCGTACGACTCGTACGACGCCGTCCTCACGGCGACCGCCCTCCACTGGCTGCACAGCGAACCCCTCGCGGCCCTCTACGGCCAGGTCGCCGGGCTGGTCCGCGACGGCGGTGTGTTCATGAACGCGGACCACATGATCGACGAGGCGACCCCGCGGATCAACGCGGCGGACCGTGCGCAGCGGCACGCGCGCATGGACGAGGCGAAGGCCGCCGGTGTCCTCGACTGGGCCGAGTGGTGGCGGCTCGCCGCCCAGGACCCCGTACTCGCCGAACCCACCGCGCGCCGCTTCGAGATCTACGGAGAGCACGCGGACGGCGACACCCCGTCCGCCGAGTGGCACGCCCGCGCCCTGCGGGAAGTGGGCTTCGCGGAGTCCCGCGCGGTCTGGCGTTCGCCGTCGGATGCGCTGGTCCTGGCCGTCAGGTAACCGGCAGTTCTCGCCCCCGCCGCCCCTTCCCGTCCCGTCCCGTACCTGGGGGCTGCGCCGCCAGACCCCCGCCATCGCGCTTGCGCGCTCATCCTCAAACGCCGGACGGGCTGAAAGGGCGCTTTCCAGGGGCGCGGGGAACTGCGCGATCAGCCCCCACCGGCCCGCAGGCGTCGGCCCGCAGGCGTCGAACCGGCCCGGCGCAAGCCGAACGCGGAGGGGCCGTACGGAGAATCCGTACGGCCCCTCCGCGCAATCCGCCCAACCGCCGGACGGCTAAAGCACCTTCGACAGGAACGACTGCGTCCGTTCATGCTGCGGGTTCGTCAGCACATCACGCGGGTGGCCGGACTCGACCACCACACCCTCGTCCATGAAGACCAGCGAGTCGCCGACCTCCCGGGCGAAGCCCATCTCGTGGGTGACGACGATCATCGTCATACCGGACTCGGCGAGGTCGCGCATGACGTCGAGGACGTCGCCGACGAGCTCCGGGTCGAGAGCCGAGGTCGGCTCGTCGAAGAGCATCAGTTTCGGTTCCATCGCGAGCGCCCTGGCGATGGCTACCCGCTGCTGCTGGCCGCCGGAGAGCTGCGACGGGTAGCTGCCCGCCTTGTCGGCGAGCCCGACCCGGTGCAGGAGCTGCGCCGCGCGCTCGCGCGCCTGGGCCCTGCTCACACCCTTGACCTGGACCGGCGCCTCCATGACGTTGCCGAGCGCCGTCAGGTGCGGGAACAGGTTGAAGCGCTGGAACACCATGCCGATGTCCCGCCGCTTCAGTGCGACGTCGCTGTCCTTGAGCTCGTACAGCTTGTCGCCCTTCTGGCGGTAGCCGACCAGCTCCCCGTCCACGTACAGCCGTCCGGCGTTGACCTTCTCCAGGTGGTTGATGCACCGCAGGAACGTCGACTTGCCGGAGCCGGACGGGCCGATCAGGCAGAAGACCTCACTGGGCTTCACTTCGAGGTCGATGCCCTTGAGGACCTCGACCGGGCCGAACGACTTGTGGACGCCTTCGGCCTGCACCATCGGTGTACCGGAGGCCGCCTTGGCCACGTTCTTGGTCATGTCGGCGCTCATGCGCTGGCCCCTCCCCCCGAGCGGTTGGACAGTGACAGCATGTTCGCCTTGATCTTCTGGAACGGGGTGTCCGGGAGAGCACGGCTCGAACCGCGGGCGTAGTACCGCTCGATGTAGTACTGCCCGACGCTGAGCACCGAGGTCAGGACCAGGTACCAGGCGGCGGCCAGGAAGTACATCTCCACCGGTGCGCCCGACGACTGGCCGATGTCCTGGGCGTACCGGAACAGTTCGGCGAACTGGACCACCGACACCAGCGAGGTCGTCTTCAGCATGTTGATGACCTCGTTGCCCGTGGGGGGCACGATCACGCGCATCGCCTGCGGGATCACGATCCGGCGCAGGGTCTTGCCATGGCTCATGCCCAGGGCGTTCGAGGCCTCGGTCTGGCCCTCGTCGACCGACAGCAGGCCCGCGCGGCAGATCTCCGCCATGTACGCGGCCTCGTTCAGACCGAGCCCGAGGAGCGCCGTCAGCAACGGCGTCATGAAGCTCGACCAGTAGTCCTTGTAGATCGGACCGAGGTTGATGTACTCGAAGACCAGTCCCAGGTTGAACCAGACGACGAGCTGGACCAGGACCGGGGTGCCCCGGAAGAACCAGATGTAGAACCACGCGATCGACGAGGTCACCGGGTTGTTCGACAGGCGCATCACCGCGAGGAGGATGCCGCCCGCGATGCCGATCACCATCGACAGGACGGTGAGGAGCATCGTCTGGCCGACGCCCTTGAGGATCCGGTCGTCGAAGAAGTAGTCCGGTACGGCACCCCAGTTGATCTTGCCTTGGGCGAACGCGTAGATGATCGATACGAAGATCGCGATCGCGACGACGGCCGAGACGTACCGCCCGTAGTGCCGGACCGGGATGGCCTTGATGGCCTCGGGTCCGCCTGGGGGAGTGTCCTCGGGGTCGGCCGTCTTGCCGATGTCAACAGTCACGGATGTTGCCTTTCAGCGCCGCTGGTCGCGCGGTCACTTGCCGCCGTTGAGGGTGGCTTCCTTCACGGCGCCGGCTTTGACGCCCCACTTCGCGATGATCTTGTCGTACTCGCCGCTCTTGATGACCGCGTCGAGCGCGGCCTTCAGGGCGTCCCGCAGCTCGGTGTTCGACTTGGCGACCGCGATGCCGTACGGGGCGGCCTCGACCTGCTCGCCGACGACCACGAAGTCCTTGCCGCCGCCGGAGGTCTTCGCCGCGTACGCCGCGACCGGGAAGTCCGAGGAACCGGCGTCGCCGCCGCCCGAGCGCAGCCGGGTCTGGGCCTGCTGGTCGTTGTCGAAGGCCTCGATGGAGAGCTTCTTGCCCGCCGGGCACTTCTTGGCCTGATCCTTGGCCAGGTCGTTGGAGACGGTGTTGCGCTGCACCACGACCTTCTTGCCGCAGAGGTCGTCCCAGGTCTTGATGCCCTGGTCATCGCCCTGCTTGGTGTAGATCGAGACGCCCGCGGAGAAGTAGTCGATGAAGTCGACACCCTCGCCGACCTTCTTGCCGGTCTCGGCGTCGATGCCCTCCTGGCGGTCCTTGGTGTCCGTCATCGCCGACATCGCGATGTCGTACCGCTTGGAACGCAGGCCGGTGAGCAGGGTGTCGAACGTGCCGTTCTCGAACTCGAACTTCACGCCGAGCTGCTTGCCCATGGCGTCGGCGAGGTCGGGGTCGATGCCGATCGTTTTGCCGGAGTCGTCCTTGAACTCGACCGGCGCGTACGCGATGTCCGAGCCGACCTTGACGACGCCCTTGTCACGGACGGCCTTGGGCAGCTTGTCGGCCAGCGGGGCCGCGCTGGAGTCCGCGGTGTCCGAGCTGCCGCTGTTCTCGTCCTTGGTCTGGTCACCGCAGCCGGTGAGCAGCAGTGCGCCTGCGACCGCGATCGCACCGACCGCGGCTATCCGGGACTGCGCGGCGGTCGTGCGACGGGTGGAGCGTGCGGTCATGGTGGGTTCCTCCGGCGGGTGGGTGGAGTTGCCGATGGGTCGGCAGTAGCCGATGGGTCGACGAGAACACACACCTTCGGGTGTCGCGACCTCGTGTGATTAGGGCATCTTGCCATTCGGACTCGGCTCTTCAGGGTGCCCGCCATGTCAAAATCGGATAACGGGTGACCCTCGAACCGGACTGGGTCAGTCCGGCAGGACCGGATCCTGTGCGGAAAACCTTCGTGAACACCGGAAGATCTTCGGTGAATGCCGCGATGCGGGCAGCTGATTCTGGGCACTCGAGACACCGTGCTGCTTATGGGTTGTTCATTCGCCAAACGTGTTTGTTCGACTCATTCGGTCATGCGTCATGTCACCGGTATGTGACCTTCGCGCTCCGCTATACGAGCCCGGCCCCTCCGGTACGTGGCCTTCGGCCGTCCACGTGTGACCTTCGCTCCATCGACTCGTCTGCGGTGCGGTCCGTCCGGTAAGAAGGTTCCTTACACCCCTCATCCGGGGCTCAGGGCGCGTGTGCGGCGCGTCCGTCGCGCACGTCCCGTACTCAACAGTCGTCAGGGACATGCGCGGTGCCCGCCCGCTCCTCACCCGGAGCGGCAACCCTCAACCATTAAGACTTAAGGGGTAAAACAAAGTGGCAGCGGAGATCGTCAATCCTCGCAGCGACAGCAGTACGGATCAGGACGGCGGGGCCGAGCCCCTCGATTCCTTCGACCCGGCGTTCGCGCTGCACCGTGGCGGCAAGATGGCCGTGCAGGCCACCGTGCCCGTCCGTGACAAGGACGACCTGTCCCTGGCGTACACGCCCGGCGTCGCGAAGGTCTGCATGGCCATCGCGAAGCAGCCGGAACTCGTCCACGACTACACATGGAAGTCGTCCGTGGTCGCCGTCGTGACGGACGGGACCGCCGTTCTCGGGCTCGGTGACATCGGGCCCGAGGCCTCGCTCCCCGTCATGGAGGGCAAGGCGATCCTGTTCAAGCAGTTCGGCGGGGTCGACGCCGTGCCGATCGCGCTGGACTGCACGGGCGTCGACGAGATCGTGGAGACCGTCGTGCGGCTCGCGCCGTCCTTCGGCGGCGTGAACCTGGAGGACATCTCGGCGCCCCGGTGCTTCGAGATCGAACGTCAGTTGCAGGAGCGGCTGGACATTCCCGTCTTCCACGACGACCAGCACGGGACGGCCGTCGTCACACTGGCAGCCCTGCGGAACGCCGCGCGGCTGACCGGGCGGTCGCTCGGGCAGTTGCGGGCCGTGATCTCGGGCGCGGGTGCCGCGGGGGTGGCCATCGCCAAGTTCCTGCTGGAGGCGGGGCTCGGGGATGTCGCCGTCGCGGACCGCAAGGGGATCGTGTCGGTCGACCGGGACGATCTGACCCCGGTCAAGCGGGAGCTCGCGATCATGACCAACAAGGCGGGTCTTTCCGGCTCGCTGGAGGCCGCGCTCGCCGGAGCCGACGTCTTCATCGGCGTGTCCGGCGGTACGGTGCCGGAGCCGGCCGTGGCCTCCATGGCCGAGGGCGCGTTCGTGTTCGCCATGGCGAACCCGAATCCCGAGGTGCACCCGGATGTCGCCCACAAGTATGCGGCGGTCGTCGCCACCGGGCGGTCGGACTATCCGAACCAGATCAACAACGTGCTGGCGTTCCCCGGGATCTTCGCGGGGGCGCTGCAGGTGCGGGCCTCCCGGATCACCGAGGGGATGAAGATCGCGGCGGCCGAGGCGTTGGCCTCGGTTGTCGGGGACGATCTTGCCGCTGACTATGTGATTCCTTCGCCGTTCGATGAGCGGGTCGCTCCGGCGGTCACCGCGGCGGTTGCCGCGGCGGCGCGGGCCGAGGGCGTGGCTCGGCGGTAGCTTGCGTAGCCGCTTGGCCGTTCGGCAGCTTGGCCGGTTCGGTGGTGGGGTTCGGGTCTCGTCCTGGTGGGCGGGGCCCGAATTTCGTGGGCCGGAAGTTGCTGGAGGTTCGGCCGAGTGGGTGGCTGGTTGGTTGGCTGCGGGTGCGTGGGGGCTGGTCGCGCAGTTCCCCGCGCTCCCAAAAGCACGGGGCCGCGCCCCTGTTCTCCTGGCCTTGTTCTCCTGGTCTTCAGGGGCGCGGGGATCTGCGCGACCAGCCCCAGCCGTCCGCGGATGACACACACGCAGCGACCCCGCAGGCCGCAGTCGAGACACGTTGTTGCCCCCGGTGCCCAGGGCCGTCCGGGGGACGTGTGTCACAGAGGGATGCGGTTTCGCCGGAGGCGGGTGCGGCCTAGGGTCGGGGCATGTTCGCTGCCTACGCTGCTCGTATCGACCGTGACCAGCCCCTGAACGGCCTTGAGCTGGGTGAGCGGCCCGCTCCTGACGTCCGGCCCGGCTGGACGACCGTGAACGTCAAGGCCGCCTCCTTGAACCATCACGACCTCTGGTCGCTGCGCGGTGTGGGCCTCGCCGAGGACAAGCTGCCGATGATCCTCGGATGCGATGCCGCGGGCATCGACGAGGACGGCAACGAGGTCGTACTGCACTCCGTCATCGGGCAGACAGGGCACGGCGTCGGGCCGAAAGAGCCGCGGTCCATCCTCACCGAGCGATACCAGGGGACCTTCGCGGAGCAGGTCTCCGTGCCTGCGTGGAACGTCCTGCCCAAGCCCGCGGAACTCTCCTTCGAGGAGGCTGCCTGCCTGCCCACCGCATGGCTGACGGCGTACCGCATGCTCTTCACCAACGCGGGCGTACGGCCCGGTGACTCGGTTCTCGTCCAGGGCGCCGGAGGGGGTGTCGCCACGGCCGCTATCGCGCTCGGCAAGGCCGCGGGGCTGCGGGTCTTCGCCACCAGCAGGGACGAGGCGAAGCGCAAGCGGGCTCTCGAACTCGGTGCCGTCGACGCCTTGGAACCCGGGGCCCGGCTGCCGCAGCGCGTGGACGCGGTCATCGAGACGGTCGGCGCCGCCACCTGGTCCCACTCGGTCAAGTCCCTGAAGCCGGGCGGCACCCTGGTCATTTCGGGCGCCACGAGCGGTGACCGCCCCTCGCACGCCGAGCTGACCCGCATCTTCTTCCTCGAACTCAAGGTCGTCGGCTCCACGATGGGCACCAAGGACGAGCTTGAGGACCTGCTGTCCTTCTGCGCCGCCACCGGCGTCCGCCCCGTCATCGACGAGGTCCTTCCGTTGGACCGGGCCCGCGAGGGCTTCGAGCGGATGGAGTCCGGTGAACTCTTCGGCAAGGTCGTTCTGACCGCCCCCTGACGCCCCGTTTGCCCATACGAACACACGGACAGACGGTCACACGAACACACGGGCAGACGGTCATGCGCCCGTCTGCCCGTCTGCCCGTCTGCCCGTGTGTTCGTGTGACCGTCTGTCCGTTTTCCCGTTTCACGCGTGCGGCTTGGGTCGTCTCGCACACCCGCATGGACCCATGTGTCAATCACGGTTGACATGCCGGGGTGTGTCAATCTAGGTTGACATCATGACCGAAGCAACGGATCTCGCCGAGCGCGCGGGTGATCGCGATCCGCGGATCGGGCTGCGGGCCGTCTCCGCGTTGCGGCGGCTGCTGGAGCAGCTCGAAGCGGTGCAGGTGCGCAGTGCGCGCAATCAGGGTTGGTCGTGGCAGGAGATCGCCGCGGAACTGGGTGTCAGCAGGCAGGCTGCGCACAAGAAGCACGGGAGGCAGTGATGTTCGAACGGTTCACCAAGGACGCCCGCGCGGTGGTTCTCGGCGCGGTCGGCCATGCCGAGCGGCTGGACGCGGAGAGGGTCGAGGAACAGCACATGCTGCTGGCGCTTCTCGATCGTGAGGCCAGCCGTGCGTCGTTCGCGCTGATGTCGCTGGGGCTCGGCGGACACAGTGGGTCCGTCGAGCGAGCTCTGGCCGAGGCCCGCCGCCGCGGCGGGCTCTCCCGAGCCGACACCGACGCGCTCTCGGGGCTGGGCATCGATGTCTCGGCGATCGTCTCGCGCGTCGAAGAGGCTCATGGCGAGGGTGCGTTGGAAGCTGCGCACGGGGACGGAAAGGGGGGCGGCAAGGGTGACGGCAACGGCGGCGGCAAGGGCGGCGGACGGGGCCGGGGGTGGTGGTCCGGGTTCGTTGGCGGGCGCCGTCCCTTCGCCCAGGGCGCCAAGGATCTCCTCACGGAGTCCCTGCGCATCGCCCTCGCCCAGCAGGACCGGCACGTCGGCGACGAGCATCTCCTGCTCGCCCTCACCGCCCGCCCCGGCGTCCCCGCGGAGGTCCTGGCCGACCACGGGGTGACCTACGCGTCACTGCGGCGTGTGTTGTACGGCGGGGGAGAGGCGAAGGCGGGCTGAGGAGGCGGGCGGTGGTGGGATGGTTGCGCCCGTGGTGGTGCCTGGGGTGGGGCCCGTCAGTCGCGCCCCGCATCTCGGAGGGACCCGCACTTCCCGGCCCGCCGGCCGGGCCCGTGTCCCGCAACCCGGAGGAGCCTTCCCTCCTCGGCCTGCCGGCCGCGGAGGGGCTGCCTGAAGAGGCCGAGGCCGCCTCGATCGTCCGGGCCGGCTCCCGGACTGGCGAGGCCGTCTGGGCCTCCTCCCCGGATGCTGAGGCCGTCTGAGCCGGCCAGGCCGTCGCAGCCGCCCGGCGGACGGGCGGACGGCAGCGCGCCGCTCAGCTCTTGGATGTCCGGAGCGCCGCACTTATGTGAGCCGCCGCCGACGACAAGTGGCGGCGGGCATCGCGCAGCTGTTCCTCCGACACCCCGTGATCGCGGGCCGCGTCGCGGATGTCGTCGCGGAAGCGGTCCAGCAGTCGGTCGAGGTCCCGGGCGGGATCGCCCGTGGAGTCCTCGTGGGCCCAGGAGGGCTCGTAACCGGCGGGGAAGTCCTCCGGGGTGTCCGTGTAGTCGGGCCTCTTCGTCTCAGTCCCAGTCCCAGTCCCAGCCCCAGCCCCAGGCCCGGTTCCGGTGCCTGCCCCCGTCTCAGGCCGGCCGAAGCCGAAGTCCTTCCCGAACTCGTTGCCGAAGTTCTTGCCGAACTCGCCGAACTCCTTGGCGAGTTCGGTGAGGCCGTCCCGGACACCCGTGGGCCAGTCGCCCCGGGTGAAGTGCTCCTGCACCTGGTCCTGGACGCGCTTGGCGATGCGCTGGAGCTCCTCCTGCGCCTGGGCCCGGACCCGCTCCTGGGTCTCCTTGGCCTGGTAGCGGGCGCGCTGGGCCTCGTCGCGGGCCCGTCGGCTCTCGTCCTTGGCGCGCCGGGCCTGCTCCTTCCACTCCTGCCTGACGCGGCGCATCTCCTCCTTGGCGGCGCGCCATGCCTCCTTGTCCCCGAGGTCCGTGAAGTCCCCATGGGCGCCTTCGCGTTCACCGTGTCCCCTGGCTCCGGCACCGGTACCGGCACCGGTGGAGCCCCGCCGGGCCTCGCTCGCCGCCGCCCGCATCTCGCGGCGCAGATCCCCCGCGGCACCGCGCACATCGGCGCGGATCTCCGCGGCCAGCTCGGCGACCGACTCGCGGATCTCCAGCTCCAGATCGGCCAGTTCACCGCTGCGGTCGGCCAGCTCGGCACGGCCGGCGTCCGTGATCGCGTACACCTTCCGCCCGCCCTCGGTGGTGTGGGTGACCAGGCCCTCGGCCTCCAGCTTGGCCAGTCGGGGGTAAACGGTGCCGGCCGACGGTGCGTACAGCCCCTGGAAGCGCTCCTCCAGGAGGCGGATCACCTCGTAACCGTGACGCGGTGCTTCGTCGAGCAGCTTCAGCAGGTAGAGCCGCAGGCGGCCATGGGCAAAGACGGGAGCCATGTCAGAGCCCCTTCTGGTGGGTCGGGCCGTCGGGTGATCCGTCGGCGGCGTCGGGAGCGGGATGCTTGGAGGAGGCGGGGGACCCGGCGCCACTGGCACCGCCGGGTACTGCGCTCTCGGGCACCGCGTCCTTGGGCACCGCGTCCTCGGGTACTGCGCTCTCGGACACTGCACTGTGCCCGTCGCCGGACGTGGGCGGAGGTGCCGTCGCGGAGGCCGACTCGGACTTGAGGGGCTCCGGCCCGGTCTCGGACGCGAATCCCGTTCCGGTCGTGTCAGCAACCGTGTCCTTCGGTTCATCCTCCTCGACGTCCGCCCCCTTCTCGAAATCCACTCCCGCGTCCCACGGCCCGTCCTCCGCCGGAGGCCTCCGTAGCAGCGCGATCGAACCGGAGACGGTGGTCGCCTTCAGCCGTCCGTTCCCCGCGCCGAGCCTGCCGGTGATCTTCTTGGCGCCCCACTGGCCGCCGACCCGGAGGTCTTCGAAGGCGCTGTAGACGGTGCCGCTCGCCGAGTCCACCTCCACCTCCGCGTCGGCCGGATGCGGCAGGCGGACGGCGATCTCCCCCGAGATGCTGGTCAGGCTGATGTCGCTGGCCCGGCCGGTCGGATCGAGGTCGACGATCACGGAGCCGCTGACCGAATCGACCCGCACGGAGGGACTTGAGCCCTCGATGACGGTCAGATCACCGGAGACGGAGTTGAGCCGGAGGTCGCCCGTGAGGGCCTGGGCCTCCACGTTCCCCGACACGGTGTCCGTGCGGACCGGGCCGGAGAGCCCCACGAGTGTGGTGTCGCCGGAGACGCCTCTCACCACAGCCCGCCCCTCGATGCCGGAGATCACGGCGGTGGCGCTGACCACGCCCACCTCGACGCGGGTGTGCGCCGGAACGGCCAGGGAGACCACCGCGCTGCGGCGCCAGCCCTTGCGGTCGAGCCACTTGAGGAAGCCCTTCCAGGGCAGGTCCTCGTAGGCGACCGTGAGTATGCCGTCCTTCTGGGTCACCATCAGGGGCGGACCCTCTATCGAGGACACTTCGAGGCGGGCGGAACTCTCGTCGATCCCCACGACGTTCACCGTTCCACTGGCGACGCGCACGTGGAGAGCCGTCACCGGTTCGTCGAACGTGAGCTTCCTTGGCTCTGCGACGGACCACTCGGACATGGTGCGGACCTCCTCGGCAGGGGCGGGGCACAACACGCCATATCGCGTCTTGTGCTAGACACGATATATCGCGGATCCACGAAGTCAAGGCACCCGTTCCGGTGATCCAGGGGGATGTAATGCGATCAAAGATGCATAATCTGGACTCGTTTTGCCCGTGAGTCGCAGGGATCGCACCTTTGGTGGCTTGGGACGCCGGCCCCGTCATCCCGTCGACCGGGTGTTTCTCGCCCCCGCCGCCCCTACCCGTCCCGTCCCTGGGGGCTGCGCCCCCAGACCCCCGCTGTCGGCCTGGACGGCCTCGTCCTCAAACGCCGGACAGGCTGAAGACCCGCCGGACGGGTATGAAGGGGCGCCGGGTGGGCTGAAGGCGTCCCGGACGGGCTGAAAGACACGTGCGTCGGGCTCGAAGAGCCAGCCCCGTCTACTCCTCGTCGTCCTCGTCGTCCAGGCGTGCCAGCCAGGTCGCCAGTCGTTCCACCGGTACCTCGAAGTCGGGATTCAGGTCGACGAACGTACGCAGTTGCTCGGCCAGCCACTCGAAAGTGACCTCTTCCTGGCCGCGCCGCTTCTCAAGTTCCTCGATACCGCGGTCGGTGAAGTACATGCGTAGTGCTCCGTCGTTCTCGCTGAAAGGCTGTAGAGCAGGATAGGCCGAGCGCATCCGCGCTCTTGGCGCACACTGGCTCGATGCCCGCCGCGTCGGCGGGGTATGTCCTACGGGACGGTCGTGCGCACACGGCACGTGCGGCCTACCGGCCTACCGGCCTGCAGGCCGTCGAAGGCGGCCCGGCCGTCGTCGCCGGCCACGGTGTGACGCCGTGGGCCGGAAGGAGGGAGTCAGGGGATGGGCGTACAGGACGATGCACGGGAGGCCGAGGAGCCGCTGCCGGATCTTCTCGCGATGGGGCTGGCGGAACTGAGGGCGATCGACCACCCTGTGCTCGCCGAGGTGCTGGCGGAGCTCCGGGAGCGAGCGGAGCAGCCGAGCGAGATGCTCTGGGGGTTCAATAACGCCTTCTGAGCCGCCAGGGCCCCGGCCCGGGGCCCTGGAGCACCGAATGGGGCGAGCGCGGCCTGGCGTACGGGACGGGGTGAGCGCTGCCGGGGTGAGTAAGGCGGCCGCACCTGCCGGTTCCGGTCGATCCCCCGGTCGAACCGGACAGGTTCGACCGGGTCGCGTTTGTGATGGCGAAGGTGCCGGGAATGGCGCTGCGGACGGGCGGCCCCGGGAGACGGACAGCGTCGGGGCGCCGCGGTGCGGCGGCAGTGTGGGACGCGGCAATGAGGGACACGGGGAACAACTCGACAGTTTGGGGGTGGCGCGGTGGACGGTCAGGTGATGTCCGCACCATGTGTCCCGGCCGCTCCCTTCCGGCAGTTCATCGTCAAGGTGCACGGGAGATGCAACCTCGCCTGCCGCTACTGCTATCTCTACGAGGGCCCCGACCACACCTGGCGGGACCGGCCCGCCGCCACGCCGCCCGAGGTGCTGGAGCAGGCCGCGTACCGCATAGGCGAACATGCGGCGGCACACGGGGTGACCGCTCTGTCCCTGGTTCTGCACGGCGGTGAACCCCTCCTCGCGGGGGCGGACACGCTCGCCCGTTTCACCACGCTCGTACGCCGGAGCGTCCCCGCGACCTGCACGGTGCATGCCACCGTCCAGACCAACGCCACCCTGCTGACCAGGCACCGCGTCGGTGTGCTCGCCCGTCATGGCATACGCGTCGGCATCAGCCTCGACGGAGGCCTGCCTGCCCACAACGCCGAACGCGTCGATCGCACCGGACGCCCCTCCTGGCCCGCCGCGGTGCGGGGCGCGCGTCTGATGGCCGATCACTTCCCGGACGCCTACGCCGGAGTGCTGACGGTGGTCGACCCGGTCGCTGATCCCGTCGCCGTCTACGAATCCCTGCTCACCCTGCGCCCGCCGGCCCTCGACCTGTTGCTGCCGCACGGGAACTGGTCGGCGCCGCCGCCCCACATCGGGCCGCCGGACGGGGAGACCGGGCGCCGGCCGGCGCCGTACGGCGACTGGCTGTGCGCGGTCTTCGACCGCTGGTGGGCCGGGCGGCGCAGGGAGACCCGGGTGCGCCTCTTCGAGGAGTGCATCGCCCTGCTGACGGGACTGCCCGCGGCCACCGAGTCGCTGGGCCTCGCCCCCTTCGACGCCGTCGTCGTGGAGACCGACGGAAGTATCGAGCAGGTCGACTCGCTCAAGTCCGCTTTCGACGGCGCCGCCCGGACGGGTCTCGACGTCTTCCGGCACGGTTTCGACGAAGCGCTGCGCCATCCCGGCGTCGCGGCCCGGCAGGCCGGTGTCGCGGCCCTGGGAGCCCACTGCCGGGTCTGCCCCCTGCTCGCGGTGTGCGGCGGCGGTCACTACGCCCATCGCTACCGTGCCGGAGAGGGCTTCGCCAACCCTTCTGTCTATTGCCTGGACTTGCAACGCTTCATCCGGCATGTGGCCCGGCGGCTCGCGGCGGCAGTATCAATACCGGCAGCGGACCGCATCCCGGCCGAAACGGACGTTCACGGAGGAGACACGCCTTGATCCCGTCGGTGCTGACCGAGCGGGCCTTGAGCGAACTGGGCCGCACGGCAGGCGGGCCCGACACGCTCGCCCTTCTGCAAAGAGACCAGTACCTACGGCGCCTGCTCCTGCTCCGGGCGGTCCTGGAAGCCGTCGACGCGGCCGACCCGCAGGTGTGCCCCAGGCCGCTGCGCGACCGGCTGAGGGAGGACTGGGCGTTGCTGGAGGAGGCGGACGAGGAGGTCAAGTCGGGAGTTCCGGTGCTCGGTGACGAAAGCATCGTTCGCCGGTCTCCCGCCCGCGCCTTGATCCTGTACCCGCTCGTCGGTCCCTGGGCCCTCAGCTGCCTGCGCGCACTTGGCGCGGTACCGGCCGCCCGTGCGGCGCGTCGGCAGCAGGCCGATGCCGTGCGCCGCGCTCTCGCCCACTTCGGTGCGCTCGCCGCGGCGGCCGCGGTACGGGCGGGTGTGTCCTTCTCCGTACGGCTGACCGCGGGAGAAGGCACGCTGAGCCTGCCGTCACTGGGGGCGCTGCGTACGGCTGAGGCCAGGGAGGGAGCGGTGGACGTCGTCCACCGCGGCGGTCGTACGGTCCTGCGTCGGCACGGCTGTGCCGACGTGGTGGTGGACGATGTGAGCGACGCCCGCGCGGCTTCCGGGGTCAGAGCGGCCACGTCCTCCCGAGCCGACTCCTGGGTCCCGGCGTACAGCCTGCCGGGCCTGCTGCCCGACTCCGCTTCCGTATCCCTCGACGACCTCGATCCCTACCGCATGGTGCACGGCGACCTTCGCCGCCAAGGGCTGAGCGGGCCGGCGACCCTCGACGGGGCGGAACGCGAGCAGTGGCTCCGCTCCTGGGCAGGGGTGCTGCCGATGCTCCGGCTCGGGGGTGAGCACCGGGTGGCGGAGGCCGTCGCACTCCTGCGCTGCCTGGTGCCCCTGGTCGTGCCGGCGGGATCCGGAGAGCAGGGGCGGACGGCGGGAAACTGCAGCGGGACCCGGCGAGAGGCCTTCGGGGCCGTGCTGAGCAGTACGCCGCCGACGTCCGCCACCTTCGCGGCGACCCTGGTGCACGAGGTCCAGCACGCCAAACTCGCGGCTCTCGGCGACATGGTGGTGTTGCACCGAGAAGGCCCGCAGGAACGGTACTTCGCACCATGGCGACCGGATCCCAGACCGTACGACGGGCTGCTGCAGGGGGTCTACAGCCATGTGGCGCTTGCAGACTTCTTCCAGAGGTGTGCGCTCGCCGTTGCGGTTGGTCCTGGACAGCGGGAAGCCGCCTGGCGAGAGCACGCCCGCTACCGGGAGCAGGTGCGGGTGACGCTGCCGGTGATCGCGGGGGCGGACTCTCTCACGTCGTCAGGGCGCCGGCTGGTCGACCAACTGGCCGGCGAGTGCGAGCGGATGAGTGAGAACCCTCCTCCCAGCGGCGCCCGGACCCAGGCTGAGGCAGCGGTCAATACCGCTCGTGCGCTCTGGCTTCGCTCCCGTGCGCCCTCCGGATGAGCGAAAAAATTGGCGTGTCCGCAAGGGTATGACGTGTCACGAAGGAGCATAATTAGGATGTAATCAGACGCAAAATGACGTGCGTGGGGCGATGTGTTCAAGTTCTGCCACCAAGAGTGCTCAGAATGTCAACTCCCGCTAGAGAGCGGTCTGTTGGATAGTCCCTCTGCGCCTTTAGAATGCACGCGTTTTGAAACGCGGGGGAGGCCGCTGCATGTCTGAAAGCCGCGCGCCAGCCGGAGCGGCTCACAGGCATGTCCGCGAAGACTCCGTCACGATCAGCTTTGCCGGTTACGACCGGGCCTGGGCGGCCTGGATCGGTCATGTGCTCGAACGGCGCGGGCTTCACGTCGTGTACCAGCGGTGGGCGGGCTCTCCGGAGATCCTGCTGTCGGACCATCTGCGAGATCTGAAGCTCGCCCGGGGGCGCATCCTCATCATTCTCAGCAGGTGGTACTTCCAGCTCGGACCGCGGACGCACGAGGAGTGGAACGTCGCACTTCGTGAGGTGGTGGCTCCCGACCCGGAGCGGTTCGCCGCGGTTCTGGTCACCGCGGAACCGGTGCCGACGGCGACTGCCGTCCTTGCCGCCATGGATTTGGGCGTCGTGGGGTCGGAGGAAGCCGAGCGGCGGGTGTTCGACCGCCTCGACCGGCTGGACCTGCTCCGTCGGCCCTTACCGGAACCTCGTGTCGGCGCGCGGCGGGTGCCGCGCTTCCCGACCGCCTCTCCGGAGATCTGGGGACCGACGGTACCGAGCCGCAATACCCGTTTCACCGGGCGGGAGGAACTGCTGAACGACGCGTACGAGCTGTTGCAGGATGCCGAGCCGGGTACAGGTGTCGTGACCTTCCACGGCATGCCCGGAGTGGGCAAGAGCCAGCTGGCCGCGGAGTTCGTGTACCGGTTCTGTCTCGAGTACGACGTCGTCTGGTGGGTGCGTGCCGAGACGCGGGCCGTCTACCGGCGCACCTTGGCGGAGCTGGCGCCGAAGCTCGGACTGTCCACCGGCGCCGACTACGGGGAGCGGCTGCGCGCGGTGCGTGACGCGCTGCGCCGGGGCACTCCGTACGCGAAGTGGCTGCTGGTCCTGGACGGTGCCGACGAACCGGAGCAGATCTCGGACCTCGTGCCGACCGGTACCGGCCACGTCCTGATCACTTCGCGCAACCCGCAGTGGCGGGAACACAACAGCCGGCTGCTGGAAGTTCCGGTGTACGACCGCGCGGAGTCGGTGGCTTTCGTCAGCCGCCGCGCCCCGCGGCTGACCAGGGTCGAAGCGGGTCAGCTCGCGGAGGCGCTGGAAGACCTGCCCCTGGTGCTGGACCAGACGGCCGGCTGGCTCAACGACTCCGACATGTCGGTGGCCCAATATGTCGAGCTACTTGCTGGAAACAACGATCAGAACGTGGTGCGCGTGTCCGCTGATTTCCCCATGCCCTTCCAGCGTGCCTGGTCGATACTGCTCAGCAAGCTGTACGAGGCTGTTCCGGAATCGGTCGACCTGCTGCGGCTGTGTACTTTTTTCGCGCCGGGGCTTATCCCCGTGAGCCTCCTCAGGAAGGTGTCGACCGACGGTCTGCCCGAGCGCGTCGCCGGTCTGCTGGACGACCCGCAGGTATGGGCGAAGGCGGTCGGACAGCTGCAGCGCTACTCCGTCATTCCCGAGGAACCCCGGACTGTCGAGGCCGACGAAACCGGCGAGGCCGTCACTCCGGACGAACCTTTCTATCTGCACCGGATGGTCCACCAGATCGTGGGCCAGAACATGCCGGCCGAGGATCGCGCACTCTTCATCGATGTGGTGCGACGGGCGCTTGTGACGGCTGATCCGAACAGGCCGGACGACCGCAGGTCATGGGACAGCTATGCCCAGCTTGTGCCGCATCTCAAGTACGCGGACGTACTGGGAAGCGAGGACCGCGGGGCGCAGCGCCTCATCCTCAACAGCCTGCGCTACCTGTACAGCTCGGGTGAGTACGCGGCCGGCCTCGAACTCGGCGAGCACACCATGGAGGCATGGCGAGCCCTGCTCGGTGAGAACCATCCGAAGGTCTGGGACGCGGCTCATCACTACGCCAACCTTCTGCGTGCGGTGGGCGACTACCAGCGCTCGGAAGCCATCGTGCGTGCGGCGGTGGAATACCTGAAGGAGGCGCAGGGAGAGGATTCGCTGGCGCACTTGCGTGCGGTCAACGGACTGGGGGCCGACCTGCGTGCACTCGGCCGGTACGAGGAATCATTGGAACTCTCCCAGTGGTCAGCCCGGATCTGCCGCAGTTCGTTGAGCGAGAACTCCGTGACGACCTTGCGCGCCGAGAACAACGTCGCTGTTTCCCTGAGGCTCCTCGGCCGGTACGAAGAGGCGCGGGAGCAGGACCGGCGTACGTTGGAGGAGCTACGGGCGAAGCGGGGGCCGGGGCACCCGGAGACGCTGCTCTCCGAGAGTCACTACGCGCTGGACCTTCGCCTGTTGGGCCAGTACAAGATGGCTGGATCGATCCAGCGGGAGAACCGACGTGAGTTGAAAAAGGCCGTAGGGCCTGACCACAGCTGGGTCCTCTTGGCCGAGCACAACCTGGCGTTGTGTCTGTACGACGGTGGCGATCGGCGAGAAAGCGGAGCACTTCTTGCCGACCTCCGGGAACGCAGCGAGCGCGTACTGGGGGAGACGCATCCCTCCACACTGATCATCACTTCCAGCCACGGCTGTTTCGTCCGTCGTCACGGTGACATCGACGAGGCGTACGCCGCCGGCGAGTCCGTGCTCGCCCGCTACGAGGTGATGTTCTCCGACGGGCACCCCTACATCGCGGGAGCCCGGGTGAACCACGCACTGGTCCTTCACGATGTGGGCGAACGCGATCAAGCGCACGCGTTGGCCGAGCAGGCGCTGGCAGGCCTGACCGGGACCGTGGGGAAGGATCACCCCTGGACGTTGGGCTGCGCCGTCAACGCCTCCGGGGTACGCAAGACCATGGGGAACTTCGACGGGGCCGCCGAGCTCAGCTCGGACACCGTCGTCAGAGCCACCGAGACCCTGGGCCGCACACATCCACTGACCCTCTGCGCACGCATCGCTCACGCGGACGATCTACGGGGCCTCAGAAGCAGTCAGCAGGCCGACAAGATCGAGCAGGAAGCGCTGACGGACCTGATCGCCACGTTCGGCGCTCAGCATCCCCAGGTCGTTTCGGCCCGTTCCCGCAGACGGCCCTTCTGGGACTTCGAACCGCAGCACACCTGAGCCGGGGAAGTGAACTCTCCGACGTATACCTTCATATGTACCAGGGAATGAAGCCAGTTCCCGTCCAACGGCGACAGTCGACACCCGTAGAAAACCGGAGAGTTGAACCGGGGGGACGTGTGGTGATTCTGGTGGGCCCCGTGCCGGAGGGCGCGGACGGACCCATCCCCGTCCAGGTCGAGGTGAACCTCGACCCGGGCGCCGATGGCGGTCCCGATGACGGTCTCGCAGCCATCTACGGGGACGAGGAGGTCAGGGGGCGGGCCACGCAGCGTGTCGTGGAGGTGGCCCACGACGCCTACACGGAAGGGCTGGAGCTGGCCAGGCGGTGCGCCGCGCAGGCCGTCAGCCAGTTCCGTGAACTCACGGACGACCTGCGTCCGGATGAGATCGAGATGCAGTTGTCGATAAAGGTCGACGCGGGCATGGCGGCGTTGGTCACCAGCAAGGCCGAAGCGCAGCTGCAGGTCACGTTCCGGTGGCGGACCGCCGCCCGGGCCGAGGCGTTATCGGGCAGCGAAGGGGGAACCGACTCGTGAGCCGTACGACCGGAGCCATACGCATCCTTCCCTACAGCCGTGTGGTGGGACAGAACGATCTCAAGCTGGCGCTCGAACTGAACTACGTGGCACCGCGGATCGGCGGTGTGCTGATGGCCGGGGCGCGGGGCACTGCCAAGTCCACGATCGTCCGCGCCTTCGCGCTGATGGCGCACGCGGAACTGCCCGTCACCCTCCCCATCAACGCCACCGACGACCGGGTGGTGGGGGGCTGGGAGCTGGAGGCGCTGATGCGGGGCGAGGCCCGCCCGCAGCCGGGACTGCTCGAAGAGGCGGCCGGGAAGGGACTCCTCTACATCGACGAGGTCAATCTGCTCGACGACCACCTCGTCAACGTCATCCTCGACGTCGTCTCCACCGGCGTGCTGTCCGTGCAGCGCGAAGGGCTCGCCACCGCCAGGCAGGTCACTTTCGGCCTGGTGGGCACGATGAACCCCGAAGAAGGCTGGCTGCGGCCGCAGTTGCTCGACCGGTTCGGGCTCATGGTCGCCGCGCAGCAGCAGGACACGGACGCCCGGCACCGGACGATAAAGACCGTGCTGACCTTCGAGGAGGAGCACCAGAAGGACGAGTCGCCCTGGCTGGCCGAGGCCGCGCGGGACAACGCCGCCACCCGGGACCGGCTGCAGCGCGCCAAGGACCGGGTAGGCACGATGCGGGTCCCGGACGACGTGGTCCACCTGTGCGCCCAGGTGGCTCAGCGGGTGGACGCCGTCGGACAGCGCGGGGAGATCGTGGCGACACTGGCGGCCCGTGCGCTCGCGGCCCTGGAGGACGCGGACGCCGTGGAGCCCGGCCACCTCCGGCAGGTGCTGCCGATGGCGTTCCGGCACCGTCGGCCCGAGACCGCCCACGGTGGCACGTTCGAGTGGGCTCCCGACGACGAGGCCCGTGTCAAGGACCTCTTCGACGCGGGCTGAGACAGACGATGTCCACCGAGCCGCCGAGCGACGCCGTCCGACGCGCCGGCACCGACACCGATCCGGAGCGGGGAGCGCGGCACCAGCAGGGGGAACAGCCGGACGACCTCGCCCTTCGCCTGTGCCGGGCTCTGGTCTGTGCCGCGGTCGACCCGGCGCTCTGCAGCGTGCTGCTGTTCGACCTGGAACCCCGGCTGCTCGACCCGGTGGCCCTCCTCTTCCGCCGGATCCTGGCCGGCGCCGGGCAGCCGGAGGCCCCGCTGGTCATGCTGGGCGCCACCAGCCGGGACGAGGATCTGTGGACGAGGGCCGCACTGCGCCAGGAAGCGGAGGGCATCGCCTTCCACCTGGAGCCGGGCCCGCTCATCCAGGCCGACGGCCGGCCCGGGGCGCTCCCGCCCGTGGTCGCCGTGCCGGACCTGTGCCGCCTGAGCGTCGCCGGGATGCGCGGCGCCGTCCAGCTGTTGGGCGCCGACGTGGCGGTGGTCGAGCACGCGGGACTGAGCCAGACAGCCTGGCCCCGGGCCCGCTGGCTGGCGGCCTGCGGCTCGGCCGACGCGGGCCGGATCAGCAGCCACCTGCTCGACCGGTTCGCCATCCGGCTGCCCGCAGCCGACCTGCGGCTTCCCGACGCCGAGCGGCTGCTCGGCTCCCTGCCACCGGCCTGGCTCGAGCGCGCCGCCCGGGCCGTCGGCGGGAACGACGCACCCGCCGTCACCGTGACCGACGAGGCGATCACCCGCGTCGGACGTCTCCTGGGCCCGGACACCGGCGTGCGCAGACAACTCGCCCTCGCCCGGCTCGCCCGGGCGCTCGCCGCCCTGGAGGGGGAACACACGGCCGGTGTCGCGCACTGCGACGAAGCGGCCCGGCTCATGGGCCTGGCCGTCACCGAGTCGCCCCAGCCCGCCGGACCGGCGGCCGGTCCGGCGCATGCCGCGTCGGCTCCGCCCCGCCCCGTGCCGCGGCCGCGTGGTGACACCGTGCGACGCGGACAGGGCGACCAGACCGAGCGCCGCTGGGCCGAAACCGGACAGACGCTGCTGGAGACCGAGCCGGCCGAAGGCGTCGGCAGTGCCCCGGGCGGCACACCGGCCGTCTTCGCCACGCCCTATCCGGAGGACCGCGCGGACGTACTGCGCGACTTCGCCCCGCTGCGCAGCCCATGGCAGCGGACGCCGGGGACCGACCCCCAGCGCGGCGTGGTCATCGGCTCCCGGCGGGCCCGGGACCTGAACGACCTCGCCTATGTGCGCACCGTGCGCGAGGCCGCGGTGCACCAGCGCGTCCGCCGCACCGAAAGCTTCACGGTCTCCCCCGCCGACCTGCACAGCCATGTCCGGGCCGGCGCTCCGGAGCGCCTCCTCGTCCTGGTCCTGGACCACACGTGCCGCGGGGACTGGGACTGGCAGGACACCCTCACCCCGTACCTCCAGTGGGCCTACACCATGCGCGCCGCCGTCCACGTCGTGGAGATCGGCGGCGCGTGGGCGGCCGACGAACTGAAGGCGGAGTCCTTCGCCCTGCGCAGCGTGCTCGACCCGCGGCTCCTCGCCGCCCTCTACCGGCCGCCGGGCCGCGCGAGCCCGCTTGCCCACGGCATCGAACAGGCGGCGCTGGCCCTGCGCCGTGCCTTCCGGCAGCACGGCAGCGGTCTCGCCGAGGCATGGCTGGTCGTGGTCACGGACGGGCGCGGCAACGTCCCGCTGCGAGCCAGTCACACGGGACGGCTGGGTGGCCCGGTGGGCGCCGAAGGGGTGGAGGACGCGTTGAACGCCGCGGCGGAAGTCAGGAGCATGGACCGCATCCGCTTGCAGACGGTCGTGGTCGACGCGGGACGCGAACCGTACGGGAACCTGCCGGCCGCCCTCGCGGACACGCTGGGCGCCGCCGTGGTCGAAGGGCGCGGCAGGGGTCCGGACACCGGCCGGGGAGGGGACGCCGGTGAGTGGTGAGCCGCCGCGCGGTCCCCGCTGGCTGACGGGCGCGGGCAGCGCGATCCGCCGGGCGCCCTTGCCCCGCCCCATGGACGCCGTGCGCCGCGAACTCCCGTCGCTGCTGCACCTGCTGCACCCGCCGGAGGCTCCGGTCGGCATGGGCCGTGTCGACGCCAGGCTCCAGGAGCGGCTGGAGAACGGGTACGCGGTGCTCCGCGTCATGCGTGCCGCGGGCGCGGACGGGCGGGACGGCTACCGGTTCCGCGGCTGGTGCGGCGACCTCACGGTCACCTGCGCGCCCGGACCGACCCGGCTCACCGCTCCGGCCGTCGCCCTGGGCAACCTGACGCAGCACGGCCTGTACCCGTCCGAGATCCTGCGCGGGATAGGGCACTGGTCGGACAACCAGGGCGAACTGGCCTCCTGGATCAACAGAGCCCGCGCCAGGCACGGCGACGCGCTGCGCCTCATCGTGTGGGACGACACCGGCTACGAGCTGCCGTGGGAGGCGTTCCGGGTGCCACCGGACCAGGAACACGGCCTGCTGGGCGGCCTGCTGGGCGCCCTGCTCGTCCTGACCCGCTGGACCACCGTGCACGACGGCAGTCAGGATCTTCCGCCGCGCCCCACCGGCGAGTGCCACGGCAGTGTCCTGGCCTACCTGCACCGGGACATGGCCGACGACTCCCACGTCTTCGCGCCGTACCTGCACCGGACGCACCGCGGGATGACCTCCTTCCTGCGGGCCCTCGACGCCACGGACCAGGAGGATCCCACCGGCCTGGTCTACATGGGCTGCCACGGCACCTACGGCGACGCCGTCATGAGCCTGACGCTCGCGGAACGCACCTGGGCGGAGTACAACGGCGAGGACATGCGAGTACTGGGCAGGGACGGCTCCCTGGTGTGCCTGAACGCCTGCCACTCGGGACGCTTCGTCAACAACGTCGGACAGGGCGAGAACGCGCTGCGCGGATTCGCCGAACTCTTCCTGCGCAAGGGAGCGGGCGGCTGCATCGTCACCGCCGGGGAGGTCGGGGACCAGGACGCACGCGTGCTGATCCAGCGGCTGATGCGCCAGGTCGCCGGGCGGCCGGACCTCCCGGTCCCGGAGAGCTTACGGGCCTTCAGAGCCGGGGTCCTGGAGGACTTCGGCAGCCTGGCGGCCATCCCGACAACGCGCAACGATGACGGTCACGTGGACGCGGTCGGCCAGAAGCGGGTCATGCGGCTGCTGTATGCCTTCACCTTCCAGTACTACGGTCATCCGCTCACCACACTGCGACTCGTCACCGAGAAAGGGCACAGCGCCTGGGGAGAGGGTTCGTGATGAACCTCGACGACCACACCCTCCTGATCGAGCCCGTCGTGGCCTGGCCGCGGGAGGCCGAGACGCAGTGCGAGTACCTGGTCACCGTCGATCTGCGGGGTCCGCTGACCGAGGACGGGGACACGGCCGAGCGCTGGCCCTACCCCGACGAGGAGTTCACCTTCACCGTCGCTCTGGACGGTTCGCCCTACTTCGTCTGCACCGCCCTCGACGAGCCGAGCGTCGTCCTGCACCGGTTCGGCGGTACGTACGGACCGGTCCGTTTCCGGGTCTCGACCGGGCGCGCGACCGGACACGCGTCGCTGTGGCTGACGGTCAACAACCAGTGGGGCGTACCGGTCCGCAAGGCCGAACTGCTGTCGGAGATCCGGGAGCGCGTGCCCGGCAGCGCGCCCGCCGCCCGGCTGGCGGAGGTCATACGGGAACGGACGTCCGCGGCCGGTTCCCTGCCGGCCCCCAGGCCACCGGAACGGGCCGGTGACCTCTCCCGGACCGGCTACGGCCCGGACAGGGACGGCGGCCACCACCGTGCGACCGGCCGTCACCGCGCGACCGACCGGCGGAGCGCGCCGGACAGCCTTCCGGAGCTCGGGCCGCCGAGCAGGCCGCGACGGCTGCGCACCGGGCGGCAGACCGTCACGCTCAGCTTCTCGGGCGTCCACCGCAGCTGGGCCGACTGGATCGGACGCCGCCTCGAACGGCACGGCCACCGCGTCGTGCACCAGCGGTGGGGCCCGCCGCCCGGTGTGTCCGTCGAGGAGTCGCTGCGCGACCTCCTGCTGGCGCCCGGGCCCGTCCTGCTGCTCCTGAGCGACCAGTTCTTCAGGCTCGGCACCCGCACGGTCCAGGAGTGGGACGTGGCCCTGCGCGAGGTCGTCGTACCGAACGCGTGGCGCATCGCGGCGGTGACCGTGGCCCCCTCGGCTCCGCCCGCCGGGGCGGCCGTGCTCGATGCGGTCACGCTCCACGACGTGGGAGCCGAGGAGGCCGAACGGCGCCTCCTGGACCGCCTCGACCTGCCGTCCGATCCGCCCCCCGGGGCGTCCGAGGACACGCGTTCCGGCCCGCCGTTCCCCGTGCACACCCTCCGCGTGTGGGGCCGGGTCCCCGAGCGCAACGACCGCTTCACCGGCCGGCTGGCGCTGCTCAACACGGTGTACGAGGCGCTCCAGCGCGAGAGCCGGGTCACCCTGCACGGCCTGTCGGGCGTGGGCAAGACCCAGCTGGCCGCCGAGTACGCCTACCGCTTCTCCTCCGGCTACCACGTGGTGTGGTGGGTGCACGCGGGCAACCGGGCCGCGTTCCGGCAGGGGCTGGCCGACCTGGCGCCCGAGCTGGGACTGCCGACCGGGACCGAGTACGGCGAGCGGCTGCGCGCGGTGCGTGACGCGCTGGGCCGCGGCGACCCGTACCCGCGGTGGCTGCTGGTCCTGGACGGCGCCGACGAGCCGGACGACATCAGGGACCTCGTACCGACCGGCACCGGACATGTGCTCCTCACCTCGTGCAACCCGAACTGGGGCACGCGTCCCGGCGCCATGGTGGAGGTCTCCGGCTACGACCGCGACGAGTCGGTGGCGTTCATCCGGCGGCGGGCACCCCGCCTGACGGAGCCGGACTCCCACCAGCTGGCCGAGGCGCTGGGGGACCTGCCGCTGGTCCTCGACCAGACCGCGGGCTGGCTGGAGGAGTCCGGCATGCCGGTCGCCGAGTACCTCCAGCAACTCCTGGTGGGGGACACGGACCGGGACACCCTGGTCCAGGTGTCGGCCGACTTCCCGATGACCTTCCGGTCCGCGTGGACGTTCCTGCTCGACAAGTTCCGCGAGACCTCACCGGACGCCGTGCAACTGCTGCGGCTGTGCACGTTCTTCGCCCACGACGCGGTGCCCGTGCGGCTGCTGCGCGGGACTCCGGCCGACGGACTGCCGCCGGCCGTGGCGAGGCTGCTGACGGACGACGCCTGCTGGGGCGCCGCCGTCGAACGACTGCGGAAGTACTCGGTGGTCCGGGTGGAGCACCCGCCGCAGGACCCGTCGGACGAGTTCCTCACCGTGCACCGGATGGTCCACCGCACCGTCCGGCACGACATGTCCCCGCAGGAGTACGGGGACTGCGCCGAGGTGGCCCGGCGCGTGCTGGTCGGAGCGGACCCGGGCAGCCCCGACGACACCGGTGTGTGGCGGCGGTACGCCGAACTCGTCCCGCATCTGGACCATGCGGACCTGCTGTCGCGCACCGATCCGGACGTCCAGGAGTTCGTTCTCCACTGCCTTCGCTACCTCTACCTCTCGGGTGAGTACGACACGGGTGTCCGGTTCGCCGAACAGGCGCTGGAAGCCTGGCAGGGACACCAGGACGAGCACTCCGAACGGCTGTGGGACCTCGGCCACCACTACGCCAACCTGCTGCGGGCCATGGGCGCGTACGAGGACAGCGAGATCGTGAACCGGGCGGCGGTCGAGGAGCACCGCGCGACGGGCGGCGTACGGGAGTGGCGGTATCTGCGCGCGCTCGGCGGCCTCGCCGCCGACCTGCGGGCACTCAGCCGCTACGAGGAGTCGCTGCACCTGTCGGAGGAGGTCTGCGAGGGCTATACGGAACTGCGGGGGCAGGACCACCCCGCCACTCTCGGGGCCCAGAACAACCGGGCCGTCTCGCTCCGGCTGCTCGGCCGCTTCGGGGAAGCCCTGGAGATCGACCGACGGGTGCTCGGTCTGCGCGGTGAGATCCTGGGTCCGCAGCACTTCCTGACTCTCTACAGTGAGCTCTACTGCGCGATCGACCTCCGGCTGCTGGGCCGCTATCAGGAGGCCCTGGAGATGCAGCGGGAGAACACGGTCCTGCACCGGGAGGCGCTGGGCGACGACAATCCGCAGACGCTCCGTGCCGTCTACAACCTGGCCCAGTGCATGTACCGCACGGACGACCTGGAGGCCGCGGGGAAACATTTCGCCGCCGCGCGCGTCAAGAGCGAACGGGTCCATGGCAAGCGGCACTCGGACACCCTGGTCTTCGCGAGCGCCCACAGCTGCTTCATGCGCGAGCACGGAGACATCGACCGGGCACGCGAGCTCAGCGAGCGCGTGGTCGACCGGTACGAGCGTCTGCTCGGGCCGGACCACCTGTTCGTCGCCGGCGCCCGGAGCAACCAGGCCCTCATCCTCCGCGCTGTCGGCGAACGGACACAGGCCCGCCATCTCGCCGAGCGGGCGCTGGCCGACATGACGAGCGCCGTCGGACCCGAGCATCCCTGGGCCCTCGGCTGCGCGGTCACCGCCGCGATGACGCTGCATCTCACCGACCGCGTCGAAGAGGCCGTCGAGCTGGGCCGGGACACGGTGGAACGGGCCGGCCGGATCCTGGGCCCGGACCATCCGCTGACGCGAGTCGCCCGCCGCGCCCTCGACGCCGACCTGCACGCCCTGCGGGGCGAGGACGTGCCCGCCCCCGAAGAGCGGGCACGCCTGTACTGGAACTTCGAGCCGCAGACGACCTGACACGGCGCCCGCCCCGGCACCACGGACGGAGGGCCCGGCCCCGAGCCGAAGCTCGGGGCCGGGCCCTCCGTCCGTACAACCACGCCCGTACGGCCGCCGGTCAGGCGTCGAACACCTCGCGCACCAGCTGCTCCTGCTCCGCCTGGTGGCGCTTGGCGGAGCCCACCGCCGGGGACGAGCCGGCCGGACGCGAGATGCGCCGCAGCCGCTCCCCGTGGGGGACGTCCGCGCCGACCGCCAGGTCCAGGTGGTCGATGAGGTTCAGGGCGATGAACGGCCACGCGCCCTGGTTCGCCGGCTCCTCCTGGGCCCACAGGTACTTCTCGGCGTTCGGGTACTTGGCGATCTCCGCCTGGAGCTCGGCACCCGGGAGGGGGTACAGGCGCTCGATGCGGATGACGGCCGTGTCCGTGATGCCGCGCTTCTTACGCTCGCCGTCGAGGTCGTAGTAGACCTTGCCCGCCGTGAACACGACCTTCTTCACCGCCGCCGGGTCCACCGAGTCGTCCCCGATGACCGGACGGAAGCCGCCCGTGGTGAACTCCTCCGCCTTCGACGCGGCCGCCTTCAGACGGAGCATGGACTTCGGGGTGAAGACCACCAGCGGCTTGTGGTGCGGGTTGTGCACCTGCCACCGCAGGAGGTGGAAGTAGTTCGACGGGAGCGTCGGCATGGCGACCGTCATGTTGTTCTGCGCGCACATCTGGAGGAAGCGCTCCGGGCGCGCGGACGAGTGGTCCGGGCCCTGGCCCTCGTAGCCGTGCGGGAGAAGCAGCGTGACGCCGGACGTCTGGCCCCACTTCTGCTCCGCCGACGAGATGAACTCGTCCACCACCGTCTGGGCGCCGTTGACGAAGTCGCCGAACTGCGCCTCCCACATCACGAGGGACTCGGGACGCGCCAGCGAGTAGCCGTACTCGAAGCCCATCGCCGCGTACTCGGAGAGCAGCGAGTCGTAGCAGTTGTAGCGGGCCTGGTCCTCCGAGAGGTACTGCAGCGGGGTGAAGTCCTCGGCCGTTTCCCGGTCGATGAGCACCGCGTGACGCTGGCCGAACGTGCCCCGGCGGGAGTCCTGGCCCGAGAGGCGCACCGGGGTGCCCTCCAGGAGCAGGGAGCCGATCGCGAGTGTCTCGCCCATGCCCCAGTCGATCGTGCCGTCCTCGACCATCGACGCGCGGCGCTGCAGCTGGGGCAGCAGACGCGGGTGGACGGTGACGCGGTCGGGGATGTTGACCTGGGACTCGGCGATCCGCTTGACGACCTCCTGGGAGACGGCCGTGGTGACCGCCACCGGGAACTCGGGCTTCACGTCGGGGGTGTGCGCCTCGGACGGTGCGGACGCCGCCTCGCGGACCTCGGTGAAGACCTTCTCCAACTGGCCCTGGTAGTCCTGCAGCGCCTGCTCGGCCTCTTCCAGCGTGATGTCACCCCGGCCGATCAGCGACTCGGTGTAGAGCTTGCGCACCGAGCGCTTCTTGTCGATCAGGTCGTACATCAGCGGCTGGGTGAAGGCCGGGTTGTCGGACTCGTTGTGACCGCGGCGGCGGTAGCAGATGAGGTCGATGACGACGTCCTTGTTGAACGCCTGGCGGAACTCGAAGGCCAGGCGAGCGACGCGGACGACGGCCTCGGGGTCGTCGCCGTTCACATGGAAGATCGGCGCCTCGATCATGCGGGCCACGTCGGTCGCGTACATGGACGAACGCGAGGACTCGGGAGCCGCGGTGAAGCCGACCTGGTTGTTGATGACCACGTGGACCGTGCCGCCGGTGCGGTAGCCGCGCAGCTGCGACATGTTCAGGGTCTCGGCCACCACGCCCTGGCCCGCGAAGGCCGCGTCACCGTGCAGGGCGACCGGCAGGACGGTGAAGTCCGTGCCGCCCTTGTTGATGATGTCCTGCTTGGCGCGGGCGACGCCCTCCAGGATCGGGTCGACCGCCTCCAGGTGGGAGGGGTTGGCGGCCAGCGAGACCTTGATCTGCTCGCCGTCCAGGCCCGTGAAGACACCCTCGGCGCCCAGGTGGTACTTGACGTCGCCGGAGCCGTGCATCGACTTCGGGTCGAGGTTGCCCTCGAACTCCCGGAAGATCTGCGCGTACGACTTGCCGACGATGTTCGCGAGGACGTTCAGGCGGCCGCGGTGGGCCATGCCGATGACGACCTCGTCCAGACGCGACTCGGCGGCGGAGTCGAGCACCGCGTCGAGCAGCGGGATGACGGACTCGCCGCCCTCCAGGGAGAAGCGCTTCTGGCCGACGTACTTCGTCTGCAGGAAGGTCTCGAAGGCTTCCGCCGCGTTCAGCCGGCGCAGGATGCGCAGCTGCTCCTCGCGCTCCGGCTTGCTGTGCGGGCGCTCGATGCGGTCCTGGATCCACTTGCGCTGCTTCGGGTCCTGGATGTGCATGAACTCGACGCCCGTGGTGCGGCAGTACGAGTCGCGCAGCACACCGAGGATGTCGCGCAGCTTCATCAGGGACTTGCCCGCGAAACCGCCGACCGCGAACTCGCGCTCCAGGTCCCACAGGGTGAGCCCGTGCTCGGTGATGTCCAGGTCGGGGTGCTTGCGCTGGCGGTACTCCAGCGGGTCGGTGTCGGCCATGACGTGGCCGCGGACCCGGTAGGAGTGGATCAGCTCGAAGACCCGGGCGGCCTTCGTGACGTCGTCGTCGTGCGAGGCGTCGATGTCCTTGAGCCAGCGGACCGGCTCGTACGGAATGCGCAGGGCCTCGAAGATCTCGTCGTAGAAGCCCTTCTCACCGAGAAGGTAGTTCGCGACGACGCGGAGGAACTCGCCGGATGCGGCGCCCTGGATGACCCGGTGGTCGTAGGTCGACGTGAGCGTCATGACCTTCGCGATGCCGAGCTTGTTCAGGGTGTCCTGGGAGGTGCCCTGGAACTCCGCCGGGTAGTCCATCGAGCCGACGCCCATGATGACCGACTGGCCGGGCATCAGACGCGGGACCGAGTGGACGGTGCCGAGGCCGCCGGGGTTGGTCAGGGAGACCGTGACACCGGTGAAGTCGTCCATCGTCAGCTTGCCGTCACGGGCCCGGCGGACGATGTCCTCGTAGGCCTGCCAGAACTCGAAGAAGTTCAGCGTCTCGGCCTTCTTGATGCCCGCGACAACCAGCTGGCGGTCGCCGTTGGGCTTCACCAGGTCGATGGCGAGGCCGAAGTTGACGTGCTCCGGCTTGACCAGGGTCGGCTTGCCGTCCTTCTCCACGAAGGAGTAGTTCATGGACGGCATGGCCTTGATGGCCTGCACCATCGCGTAGCCGATGAGGTGGGTGAAGGAGATCTTCCCGCCCCGGGCACGCTTCAGGTGGTTGTTGATGACGATGCGGTTGTCGAAGAGCAGCTTCACCGGGACCGCGCGCACGGATGTGGCCGTGGGGACCTCGACGGAGGCGTTCATGTTCTTCGCGACCGCGGCACTCGGGCCGCGCAGCGTCACGTACTCCGGCCCGCCCGAGGACGCTTCGGCCCCCGACGCGGGCGCGGCGGCGGCTGCGGCCGGCTTGGCCGCGGCGGGCTTCGCCGGGGCGGCAGCCTGAGCCGGGGCCTTGGCAGGAGCGGCAGCCGCGGGCTTCGCGGCAGCCGGCGCGGCCTGGGCCTGAGGGGCCTGAGCCGGAGCGGCCTGGGCCGGTGGCGCGGCGGGGGCGGCCGGAGCCGCCTTGGCCGACGCCGGTGGGGCGGTGGTTCCCGCGGCCCCCGTGGCCGCCGTACCCGCTGGAGCCGAGGCGGCCACACCGCCTGGCTTGTAGTCGGCGAAGAAGTCCCACCAGGCTCGGTCTACCGAATTCGGGTCCTGGAGGTACTGCTGATAGATCTCATCGACGAGCCACTCATTGGGACCGAACGCAGCGGCAGGGTTCTTGCCCGCTTGGCCTTCGGTGGAGATGCTCGAGTTACTGGGGGACTGTGGCGACACGGCGGCAACCGCCCTCTTCCGCTTCACAAGGTGATGGACAGCGGGAATAAAGGCTACGCCCCCCGGACCGCCTAGGTCAGTCCGGGCCTGGCCATCGTCGCGTAAGTCACATCGAAACCCGTGTTTCGGTGGTGGAAATGGCGGGAAACAAGCGGGGTTCCGATGCCGAACGGACGCGTCGGGCCAGGACTACGACCGCGAAAGGCCGAGTCCCCGTGCGCGGAACGCACGATGACACGTGTCCTGCTGCCCGATCACGAGGATCTTGGGCTCTCTCTCGGAACCCTACGTCAACCTGTCCAGCGAGGGCACTCCTGGAAGAGTGACCTGGATCCGGCAACCGCGCTCGGATTCGGCCACGCCGATCCGGCCACCGTGCAGATCGACCGCCCAGCGGGCGATCGCGAGCCCCAGACCTGTACCGCCGTCGCTGCCCGGACCGTGCGGTGCGACGACCCCGCCGCGGTTGAACCGCTCGAAGACCCGGTGCCATTCCGAGCGCGGGATGCCCGGGCCCTCGTCCAGGATTTCGAGGTCCAGGGACTCCGGGCCGTCGCCGCGCCGGGCCCGTACCGTGACGCGGCCGTGCGGCGGGCTGTGCTTGACCGCGTTGTCGATGAGGTTGGCGACGACCTGGTGGATCCGCTCCGGGTCCGCGTGCGCGGTCAGCTCGGGCGGTGACACGTCGAGGTGCAGATGGACGTCCGTGCGCGTGTGGCTGCCGGAGCCCGAGGCGATGCCCGCGCGCGCGGAGGCCACCATGTTGGCCTCCTTCAGGACGCCCGACAGGTACGGCCACACCTCGAAACGGCGCTTGCGCAGCGGTACGACGCCGTTGTCCAGGCGCGAGAGGTCGAGGAGCGTCTCCACCAGCCGCCCGAGCCGCTCCGTCTGCTTCAGGGCCGTGCGCATCGTCTCGGGGTCGGCGGCGGAGACACCGTCCACCACGTTCTCCAGGACCGCGCGAAGGCCCGCGATGGGGGTGCGCAGCTCGTGCGAGACGTTCGCCACGAGCTCCTTGCGCTGACGCTCCTGCGCCTCCAGGTCGTCGGCCATGCGGTTGATCGTCTGGGCCAGGTCGCCCAGTTCGTCGCCGCGGTCGGCGCCTCTGACCCGGCGCGTGTAGTCGCCGTGCGAGATACCCCGCGCCACGGTGCTCATCTCGTCCAGCGGGGCGGTGATCGAGTGCGCCACGAACTGGGTGATCAGCAACGTCGCGATCATCGAGAAGACCGTGATGAAGCGCAGCTCCGTCTCGGTGCGCACCGCGATCATCAGCAGACCGGTGGTGATGAAGACCGCGACGACGACCAGCGTGCCGAGTTTCGTCTTGATGGAGAAGGGGCGCACGTCACTCCAGGAACGTGAACCGGAAGCCGTGCCCATGCCCACGCCCATGCCCGTGTCCATACCCGGGCCTGGAGTCGCGCCCGGTGTCGTACCGGTGATGAGCGGAGCCGAGCCCGCTCCCGAGGCCGAGCCCGCCCCCGAGAAGGCGTTTGCGCCGCCCGCGCCCGCGCCGGAAGCGGCATCAGGAGCGGGAGAGGTGTTGGACACGGTGCCGGAAGCGGTGCCGGATACGGGATCAGGAGCGGCGCCGGACGGCGTGCCGGTACCGGAGGCCGGGCCGGAACGTGAACCGGTGACCAGCCCCGCACCCGCTTTGACGCCCTTGCGCAGTACGCCGAGACCCCTCATCACATCAACCCCTCGATCAGGGTGCCCGACTCTAGGGCGTCGGGGTCTCCAGCGCGTAGCCCACACCGTGCACCGTACGGATCCGCTCCGCGCCGATCTTCCGGCGCAGGGCCTTGATGTGGCTGTCCACGGTCCGGGTGCCGGAGGCGTCCGCCCAGTCCCACACCTCGGCCAGCAGCTGCTCGCGAGAGAGCACCGCGCGCGGCGTGTTCGCCAGGCAGACCAGCAGGTCGAACTCGGTGGGAGTGAGGTGCACGTCGTCGGAGCGCACCCGCACCCGGCGCTGTGCGTGGTCGATCTCCAGCTCGCCGAGGCGCAGGATGCCGGAGCGCGGTGTGGACGCGGCCAGCGCGGCCCGCTCCACCCGGCGTAGCAGCACGTGCACGCGCGCGGCCAGTTCCCGCATGGAGAACGGCTTCGTCATGTAGTCGTCGGCGCCTACGCCGAGTCCGACCAGCATGTCGGTCTCGTCGTCGCGGGCGGTGAGCATCATCACCGGCACCGGACGGGCCGCCTGGACCCGGCGGCAGACCTCCAGGCCGTCGAAGCCCGGCAGCATGATGTCGAGGATCAGCAGGTCGGGCTGCCATGCCTCGGCCGTGTCCACGGCGGCCGGTCCGTCGACCGCTGTTTGCACCAGGAACCCCTCGGCGCGCAGCCGGGCGGCGATGGCGTCGACGATCGTCGGATCGTCCTCGACCACCAGCACCCGGCGCTGAGCGCCCGGCGTGGCCGCCGTGCCGTTGTGCGAGGTGTGTGTCTGCTCCATCGCCCGCCCCTGAGTGTGCTTTCCGGAACCAGTGGGGTGATTCCATGACTGCGCTTGACGCTTGAATGATCCGCGTCAGAGCAGCAGGGTACGGGCAGTGACCGCCGCTCGGCTATCCAGGTCTTACAGCGAGATGCACCACGTCCGGAACGCCCCGGGCAACCGGGATCTCTTCGGTACGCACCCGCTGGAACCCGGCATTCCGCAAGCTTCTTGCGAAATCGGGTGATGGTTTGGCCGACCAAACAGCGAGTACGCCGCCCGACCTCAACACCCGTGCGCACGCGGCCAGTCCGGCCCCTGAATAGAGGCCTCCGTTGCCCTCTGTGACGGTCCACTCGGGCCCGTTGTCGATGTCGAGGCACAGTACGTCGTATGTGTCCGATGTCTCATTGACGTAAGTGACGAGATCGACCTCGATGATCTCGGTGCGCGGATCCGCGAGTGAGTCGCCCGACAGCTCCGCGAGCGGCCCGGACCGGTGCCAGTCGATGATCGCCCGCTCCCGCTCCACGACCGCGATACGGCCCCAGCGGGCCTCGGCCACTGCGTGGGCGAGGGAGAATCCGACGCCGAGACCGCCGATCAGGACCTCCGGTCCGCAGCGTCCGTCCAGCGCCCCGAGCGCGGCGTCGACCAGGCGCCTCTCCGAGCGGCCGTCGGAGGTGTCCATGAGGAAACACCCGTTGGCGATGATCTGCAGCAGTTCACCGTGACGGCGCAACACGACCTCGCCGTACGGCCCCTCGCGGCGGTCGATGACTTCGGGATTTCCGTGAGAAGTGTCGTACGAGGCGGTCATGGGCCCATCCTGGCAAGTTCACCCCGACGGGGCAGCCGAATTCCGCCGAGCCGGGCGGCACCGGAGCCGGTGACGGTGCCCCGCAGGGAGCCCGGTGGCGGGGCCCTTGTGACCCGGAGGCCCGGCCGGACGTTCAGTGCGGGATCACCCAGTCCGGCGTCCAGGTCCCGGCGGTGTCGTGGCCGGCCCCCGTGGCGGCGAGGTGGGCGCGGAGGGTGACCAGTGCCGGGTGAAGGTTGTCGCGGTGCCAGAGGAGTGAGTGCGGGTAGACGGGCGCCGGGTCGGTCACCGGGATGCGGCGCAGGCCGTGGCCGGCGGGCCAGACGAGGCGGGTCTGCCCGCCCATGAAGGTGGCCAGGGCCGGGGTGTCGGCGATGGTGTCGAGGAGTGCGTCGGAGCCGAAGTTGGGGCCGGTCGCCTCGATGGTGAGGCCGAACTCGGCGACGAGGTCCTCGTAGTAGGCGGCCCACTCCGTGCCGGGGACGATGCCGGGCATCCAGATCCGGTGCCCGGCGAGCTGGGCGACGGTCACCGACCGGGCGCCCGCCAGTGCGTGGGCGGGGCCGGTGAGGAGCTGGAGCGGCTCGTCGAGCACCCGGACGGCCTCGATGTCCTCGGGAAGGGGCCGGCCGGGCACGGCGACGGCCCGGAAGGACGCGTCGATCGCACCGGATCTGATGGCGGCGACGGCCGTCTCGACGTCGAACAGCATCACCACGTCGAGCTCGATGTCGGGGTGTGCGCGGTGGAAGCCGCGCAACAGACCCGACTGCGCGCTGCGCGAGGCGATCACGTCGACGCGCAGCGGACGGCGGCCCGTGCGCACGGACGCGACCGCGCGCTCGGCGACGCGCAGCAGCTCGCGCGCGTGGGGCAGGAACGCCTGCCCGTCGATGGTGAGCTCGGCGCCGCGCGCGGTGCGGGTGAACAGCCGCACGCCGAGCTTGCGCTCCAGTGCGGCGATGCGTTTGGAGACGGCCTGCTGGGTGACCGCCAGCTCGGCGGCGGCCTCCTGGAACTGCCCCGTGTCGGCTGCGGCGACGAAGGTCCGGACGGTGTCGAGATCCATCCCGAAACCCTATGGCCACAACCATTGGTTGTGGCGTGCGGCTCTGCGGTTGTTTGATCCCGAGGTGCGGCGCTCGCTTTGATTGCTGCCGATCGCGGATCGGTTGTGTGAGAGAGCAGCGAGAGAGCGGCGAGGGACGGCGGGCATGAGGACATGAGGAGCGGGCCCCGGCTGGGACATCTGCTCGGGCCCCGGCTGGCACATGCGCTCGGGCATCTGCTCGGGCCTCGGCTGGGGCGGCGGTTCGGGTGGCTCTGGGGTGCGTACGCGACCAGCGCGCTCGGCACGTGGCTCGCCTTCGGCGCGTTCCCGCTGATCGCCATCCAGGTGTTGCACTCCGGACCGGGCGAGGTCGCCGCGCTCTCCTCCGTGGGGGCTGCGGTGGGTGCGGTCGTGGCGGTGCCGCTCGGCCCGTGGGTGGAGTTCCGCCGCAAGCGGCCGGTGCTCATCGCGACGGATTCGGTGCGGTTCGCGGCGCTGCTGACGGTCCCCGCCGCGTTCGCGCTCGGGGTGCTCACCTTCCTTCAGCTCCTGCTGGTCTCGGCGATCGTCGCGGCGGCCGACATCAGCTTCCGTGCCGCCTCCGGCGCGTACCTGAAGACCCTGCTGCCGACCGAGGACCTGCTCGTCGCCAACGCCCGATTCGAGTCCACGGCCTGGACGACCACGATCATCGGACCGCCGCTCGGCGGTGCGGCGATCGGTCTCCTCGGTCCGGTGGCGACGGTGGTGGCCGACGCGGTCAGCTACCTGCTCTCGGCCCTGGCCATCCGCGCGATGGGCACCCGCGCAAGGGGCGGCCCCGAGCCGCGGCCCGAGCCGAAGCCGGAGGCCGAGCGCCCGAAGCCCGAGCGTCCGCGGGCCGCGCGGATGCGGCCCGCGGACCTGCTGGACGGTTGGCGGTACATCCTCGGCGACTCGACGCTGCGTCCGCTGTTCTTCAACACCGCCTTGTTCAACGGCCTGGTGATGGCCGCCCAGCCGCTGCTGGCCGTCCTGATGCTCGGCCGACTCGGGTTCGCACCGTGGCAGTACGGCCTCGCCTTCGCCGCGCCCTCGATCGGCGGGCTGCTCGGTTCGCGGCTGGCCCGACCCCTCGTCACCCGGTTCGGACAGCACCAGGTTCTGGTCGTGGCCGGGGCGCTGCGCGCGGTCTGGCCCATCGGCCTGGCCTTCCTGGGGCCGGGCACCGGCGGGCTGCTGCTGGTGGTGGGCGTGGAGTTCGGGCTCATCTTCTGCTGCGGGGTCTTCAACCCCGTCAGCGCCACCTACCGCCTCGAACGCACCGCGACCGGCCGGGTCGCCCGCACGCTGTCGGCCTGGGCGGTGACGACCAAGGCCACGACCGCGCTCCTGACAGCCGTCTGGGGCGTGCTGGGCACCCTGCTCGGCCCGCGTACGGCCATCGGTCTGGCCGGCGTGCTCCTGCTGGCGACCCCGCTGCTGCTCCCTCGCCGCGTGGCAGCGCTTCTCCCGGAGCCGGAGCCGGAGCCGGAGCCGGAGCCGGAGCCGGAGCGGGGGCAGGGGCAGGGGCGGGAGTCGGAGCAGGCGTGCGAGAAGTGATCGCTCACAGCGAACAGCGCCCGGGGAACAATCAGGGACTCACGTGCATTGAGTGTGCATAGCTCAACTTGAATGATGAAGGGGAGATCATGGCTTTGACGTCGGAACCGCTCACTCTGCCCGTGCTGCCGCTCGACGACGAGGTCGTGCTGCCCGGCATGGTGGTGCCTCTGGATCTCAACGACGCCGAGGTACGCGCCGCGGTGGAGGCCGCACAGGCCGCCGCCCCGTCCACCGGTACCAGCAAGCCGAAGGTGCTGCTTGTTCCGCGGATCGACGGCACGTACGCGAACACGGGCGTGCTCGGCACGGTCGAGCAGGTGGGACGCCTCGCCGACGGCGACCCCGGCGCCCTGATCCGCGGCCGTGGCAGGGTGCGTGTCGGCGCCGGTACGACCGGGCCGGGTGCGGCCCTGTGGGTGGAGGGTGTCCAGGTCGAGGAGACCGTGCCGGACCCGCTGCCCGGTGCCGTGACCGAGCTGGTCAAGGAGTACAAGGCGCTGGCCACCAACTGGCTGAAGAAGCGCGCCGCCTGGCAGGTCGTGGACCGCGTCCAGCAGATCGACGACGTGTCCACGCTCGCCGACAACTCCGGCTACTCGCCGTTCCTGTCGACCGCGCAGAAGGTCGAGCTCCTTGAGACCACCGACCCGGTGGCCCGGCTGAAGGTCGCCACCGAGCAGCTGCGCGAGCACCTCGCCGAGCAGGACGTCGCCGAGTCCATCGCCAAGGACGTACAGGAAGGCGTGGACAAGCAGCAGCGCGAGTTCCTGCTGAGGCGGCAGCTGGAGGCCGTGCGCAAGGAACTGCGCGAGCTGAACGGCGAGGCGGAGGGCGAGGAGTCCGACGACTACCGGGTGCGCGTCGAGACCGCCGACCTCCCCGGGAAGGTCCGCGAGGCCGCGCTCAAGGAGGTCGAGAAGCTGGAGCGCTCCAGCGACCAGTCGCCCGAGGGCTCCTGGATCCGCACCTGGCTCGACACCGTGCTCGAACTCCCGTGGAACGAGCGCACGGAGGACGAGTACGACATCCAGGGCGCCAAGTCGATCCTGGACGCCGAGCACGCCGGACTGGAAGACGTGAAGGAGCGGATCACCGAGTACCTGGCGGTCCGCAAGCGCCGTAACGACCGGGGCCTCGGCGTGGTCGGCGGCCGTCGGGGCGGCGCCGTGCTCGCGCTCGTCGGCCCGCCCGGCGTCGGCAAGACCTCGCTCGGCGAGTCCGTCGCCCACTCCATGGGCCGCAAGTTCGTCCGGGTCGCCCTCGGCGGCGTACGGGACGAGGCGGAGATCCGCGGCCACCGGCGTACGTACGTCGGCGCGATTCCCGGCCGTATCGTGCGCGCCATCAAGGAGGCCGGGTCCATGAATCCGGTGGTCCTGCTGGACGAGATCGACAAGGTGGGCTCCGACTTCCGGGGCGACCCGGCGGCGGCCCTGCTCGAAGTGCTCGACCCGGCCCAGAACCACACCTTCCGGGACCACTACCTGGAGGTCGAGCTCGACCTGAGCGACGTGGTCTTCCTGGCCACCGCCAACGTGCTGGAGGCCATCCCGGAGGCGCTGCTCGACCGTATGGAACTGGTGCGGCTCGACGGGTACACCGAGGACGAGAAGGTGGTCATCGCGCGGGACCACCTGCTCCCGCGCCAGCTGGAGCGGGCCGGTCTGGAGGAGGCCGAGGTCACGCTGGAGGAGAGCGCGCTGCGCAGGCTGGCCGGCGAGTACACCCGCGAGGCGGGCGTACGGAACCTGGAGCGGTCCGTCGCACGGCTGCTCCGCAAGGTCGCTGCACAGCACGAACTCGGTGAGCGGAAGCTGCCGTTCACGGTCGGCGCGGACGATCTGCGCGCACTGATCGGCAGGCCGCACCACGTGCCCGAGTCCGCCCAGATCCCGGCCGAGCGCCGCACGGCGGTGCCCGGCGTGGCGACGGGCCTCGCGGTCACCGGCGCGGGTGGTGACGTCCTCTTCGTCGAGGCGTCGCTGGCCGACCCGGAGACGGGTGCGGCGGGTCTGACCCTGACCGGCCAGCTGGGCGACGTGATGAAGGAGTCGGCGCAGATCGCGCTGTCCTTCCTCCGCTCCCACGGTGCCGAACTGGAACTGCCGGTCGGCGACCTGAAGGACCGGGGCGTGCACATCCACTTCCCGGCGGGCGCGGTACCGAAGGACGGCCCGAGCGCGGGTGTCACGATGACGACCGCACTGGCCTCGCTCCTGTCCGGACGCCTGGTCCGTACGGACGTGGCCATGACGGGCGAGGTCTCGCTCACCGGCCGGGTGCTCCCGATCGGCGGCGTCAAGCAGAAGCTGCTCGCCGCGCACCGGGCGGGTGTCACCACGGTGATCATCCCGAAGCGCAACGAGCCCGACCTGGACGACGTCCCGGCCGAGGTCCTGGAGAAGCTCGACGTCCACGCCGTGACGGACGTCCGCCAGGTCCTGGAACTGGCGCTCGCGCCGGCGACGAACGGCGCGGTCACGGAGGTTCCGGTGGCGGCGTGACGGGCGCCACCGGTCAAGGAAGGCCCGGGTCCCTCTTCGCGAGGGGCCCGGGCCTTGCGCGTACAGATGTCAGGATCAGGTGTACGGGCCGCTCAGCCGTTGGCCAGCGCGACCACCCGGTCGAGGGTGCCGTTGAACTTGTTGTGGTCGCCGACGGTGGGGCCGGACGACGTGTACTGCCACATGGTGTAGTAGCTCCAGCCCGCCGGGAGGGTGCCCGCCGCCGAGGCGTAGCGGGCGATCCAGAGCGGGTTGGCGGAGGCGAAGCCCGCGTAGTCGCCGGTGCACTGGGTCCACCAGCTGGTGGCCGAGTAGATGACGGCGTCACGGCCGGTCCGGGCTTTGTACTGGTTCAGGAAGTCACGGATCCAGGTGACCATCGCGCTCTGCGTCTTGCCGAAGCAGGCCGCCCCGTACGGGTTCCACTCGATGTCGAGCGCGCCCGGCAGCGTCCTGCCGTCCTTCGACCAGCCGCCGCCGTGGTCCACGAAGTAGTTGGCCTGCGCGGCGCCGCCCGTCGTGTCGGGGGTCGCGAAGTGGTACGCGCCCCGGATCATGCCGACGTTGTACGAGCCGGTGTACTGCTGGGTGAAATAGGGGTTCGTGTAGTACGTCCCCTCGGTGGCCTTCACATAGGCCCATTTCACCCCGCTGCTCCACAGGGCCGGCCAGGCGACGTTGCCCTGGTGGCTGCTGACGTCCACGCCCTCCGTCTGGGTGGCACGGGAGGTCGGCAGGCCGCCCTGGCCGTCGTGCGGGATGACGCCCATGCCCATGTGGGCGGAGCCGCGGGCCGGGACGTCGGCCGCCCGGACGGGCTGGGCGAGGAGCAGCGAGAAGGCGAGGAACAGGATGCCCACCGCGCTGAGGCGCGCCTTGCTGAGGCGCGTCCTGCGTAGGCGTGTCCTGAGGTGGTCGAGTTCGCGCGAGCGGTGGGCCGTTCCGGATCTGTGCACGGACATGTGCGTGCCTCCGAAGGCTCGATGGTGCTCAGCGGTGGTGCCTGGGTAAATATGGCGTGGGCATGCCATTCAGTACCTGTTGAAGAAGCTACGCACGTGGACGCCGGGCGGGGAAGGGTGCCCGGAGTCCGCCGTTGGTCTATTCCTGCGAAATACTGGCCGAGCTGCGGCAATGGCGGCCTTCGGTGAAAACTTTCAGGATCGGGAAACCGGGTCATGGGTGCTGACGTGCACGAGGACGGTAACGACGAGGGGCACCGGACACGATCCGGCGCCCCGCCGAGTGGTGTGCCCGCAGGCGCCGTTGACCAGGAGTTCCTGGCCCTGGAGCGCGAGTTGGCCGTCCTGCTGCGGCGGGCCCGTGCCTCGTCCGGCGAGATGGTCCGCGAGGTCCACCCCGACCTGGAGTCCTCCGCGTACGGCCTCCTCGTACGCCTGGAGGAACTCGGCCGGCAGCGGGCCACCGAGCTTGCCGCCTACATCGGCGTCGGCAAGGCCACGATGTCGCGTCAGCTGCGGGCCCTTGAGGAACTGGGGCTCGTCGCCCGCGAGCCGGATCCGGCGGACGGGCGGGCCTGGCTCGTCCACCTCACGGAGGAGGGGCGGGAGCGGTTCGGCACGGTCCGGGACGCTCGTCGGGCCCGGTATGTGAGGGAGCTGGCGAACTGGGACCGTGGAGAAGTGGCTGAGCTGGCCCGGTTGTTGCATCGGTTGAACCGTGGGGTCGAGCGGGGCTGACCGGCCGCGGGGCAGGTTGTTCGTCGGCCGCGGGGCCGTCCGTCTGGAGGTGCGCGCCCGTCGGCCGCGGGGCGCTCACAGCTCCACGTGCACCACCGTCGCGTCGTCGTGTGTCTTGGAGCGGCCCAGGAACGTCCGTCCCGTGTCCGCCAGCTCCAGTGCGCGGACCCGGTCGATCAGGGACTGGCCGCCCTCCTTGCGGATCAGGGCGAACAGGTCCGTCCAGTCTCCCTCCCCGAACTTCTCCACCCAGCGGGTCGCGCCGTCCGTGAGGGCGGTGAGGGCGCGGACCTCGGAACGGGGGAGGGTGCCCGTGACGGCCCGGGCCGCGACCGAGGGGTCCGCCGCGGCCGTGAAGAAGCCGCCCTCCTGGTTGCGCAGGGCCGCGTCGGTCGCGGCGACCGAGGTCAGCGTGGCGCGCGGGACGCGGGCGAGGCGGTCGTCGAGAACGGGGGTGACCGCGCCGGAGGGGGCTTCGACGAGGAGCGCCGAGTCGGAGAGGACCAGGTACTCCACGGACTCCGCCGACCAGCGGGCCATCACCACCGTGGCCTGCGGGGTACGCCGGTGAGAAAGATCACAGGTGGTCCGGTGGGCGTCGGCGGTACGCGCGATCGCGTGGCCCAGGACCTCGGCGAGTGTCAGATCTCGTCGGGTAACGGACAGTTCGCCCAGTGCTCCGCCGAGCCGGGCGGTGAACCAGGGGACGGAATGCAGACAGCCGTGATCGGTCACGGGGGGCGTCACACCGTCCAGGACGACGAGCGAACCGCCTTGTCCGGAGGCTGGCAGCCCGACCGACGCGTAGTCCTCGTCGGGGCGGGCGGGGTCACCGGGTACCGAGATCAGTTCCGAACGCATCCGGCCAGTCTGCACGAGCCCTTCACAAGCTTCGCCAAAGGCTGGCAGCCGTCGTGGGACTGACCTGGACCAGCAGGTCAGACGCCTGTATTGCGAGGAATCACCGACTCCGGTGAAGCGTGGCGGCGCATCTTGCCACCGGTCGCTGTCGACGTCCAACCGGCGTGCCGCGCACGGGTGTCGCCCGCGCGGCGGGAACTTGCCGGGCCGCTCCCCGGCGATGTTCACTCCTTCGTGTGGCGGGTCAGGCGATGCGCGACCACTGCCCACCGGCACTGGGAGGGTCGGGAGCCGTACCGGGACGACACGCGAGTTGACGGCTCGTCACCCGGGCCCATGGGGACACGAGTCAAGAATGTGAGCACCGGTGCAGAAAATGCGGCCTCGGCGCAAAGGCAGGCAGCCGGCCTCGGGTGAGGCCTCCGGGCACACGCCGAATCCACCGGCATCGCAGGTGCCGAACTCACCGGCACCGCAGGACACTCCGGACACTCGGGACGACGCTGCTGGACGCGGTCGTCCCGCACACGTACGCAGTCGGCTGATCGTCGCCGTCGCCGTCGTGGCAGCCGCGATCGCCGGAGCGGGCGCACCGTCCGTGATCGCCGCCTCCGGTCAGCTGAACGACACCCAGAACCTGGTGACGCTCGCCGAGCGGACCCAGGACGCGCTGGCGCTCGCGCACTCACTGGCCGACGAGCGCGACGAGGTCACCTCCTATCTCGCGGCCGGCCGCCCCAAGGGCGAAGGTCCCTCGGAGAGCCGCAGCGCCCGCGTGGACCGCCAGGTGGACGAGTTGCGCGTCGACGCCGTCGAGGCGGACGCCCCCGCGGCCTTCCTGGAGACGCTGGACGGCATCGCCGCCGTCCGCCGAGCGGCACTCACGGGAGAGAGCAGCGCTCTCGAAGCGCACCGGACGTACTCGGCGGCCCTCACCGAACTCCACGGGCTCGCCGAGGAACTGGCCGAGGAGCTCCCGCCCCGCGCGGGCTCCGGCGCACACGCCCTCGCCGACCTCGACACCGCCGTCCAGCAGGCCGCCTCGACCCGCGGTCTCCTCCTCGCGGCACTGAACGTCCCCACCACCACCCGGACCACCACCGATCCGGTCACGGGCCTGCCCACCACGACCACCACGTCGTCGGCCGCCCAGACCAAGCAGCGCGACGCGCTCACCGCCGCGGCCCAGCAGGCCAACGTCCGTGAGCAGGCCGCCCTGGCCGACTTCGGCGCCGTGGCACCGAAGGCGGACCGCGCCTCGTACGACTCCACGGTCAACGGACCGGACGTGACGTCCGCCGAGGAGTACCTCGCCCGGCTGGTCGACCAGCCCACGCTCTCCGACTCCGAACTGGCCACCAGCACCAAGAAGCTGGACGCGGCGCTCTCCGCCCGCGTCGAGCAGATGCGCGGCGTCGAGGCGTCCCTCAACACCCAGCGGGCCAAGGATCTCGCACAGCTGCGCGACGACGACGTCACCGCGTTGGAGATCCGTATCGCGGTCCTCGGCGCGCTGATGCTGCTCGCCGTCGGCGTCTCCACGGGGATGGCCCGGTCGCTCACCCGTCCGCTGTCCGTCCTGCGTCGCGGCTCGGCACGTCTCGCCGACGAGCCCGGCACCGGAGAACCGGTCAAGTTCACCGGCCGCAACGACGAGTTCGCCCAGGTCGTGCGCTCCGTCAACACGCTCCACACGCACGCCCTCGCGCTCCACGGGCGGCTGGCCACCCTGGAGAGCGACCGCAAGCACCTCATCGGCCAGCGCCAGAGGATGGCCGACGAACGCGACAGGTTCCGTACCGAACTCGCCGAGGCGGCCGCCCACCTGGAGCAGGTCCGGCAGAGCATCCACGGCACCTTCGTCAGCCTGGCCCTGCGCACCCTGGGCCTGGTCGAGCGCCAGCTCGGAGTCATCGAGGGCCTCGAAGAGCGTGAGCAGGACCCCGAGCGCCTCGCGACCCTCTACCGGCTCGACCACTTCGCCACCGTCATGCGCCGCCACAGCGAGAACCTGCTGGTCCTCGCGGGAGCGGAGCACGGGCACCAGCACCCCGGTCCTGTCCCGCTGGTCGACGTGGTCCGCGCGGCCGTCAGCGAGGTGGAACGGTACGAGCGGGTACGCATCTCCGTGCTGCCGCCGCACGCGCACCTCGCCGGGTTCGCGGCGGACGACATCAGCCACCTGGTGGCCGAACTCGTTGAGAACGCCTCCTCGTTCTCGCCGCCCGACATACCCGTAGAGGTCTCCGGCTGGCTCCTGGAGAGCGGCGAGGTCATGCTCTCCGTCCAGGACGAGGGCATCGGCATGACCGGCGAGCGGCTCGACCGGCTCAACTCCCGCCTGACGGCCTTCGACCCCGAGGACGCGTACGACGAGGAGAGCGGCGAGGGCCTCGGGCTCGGCCTCTACGTGGTGGCCCGGCTCGCCCACCGGCACGGTGTACGGGTGCAGTTGCGCGAGCAGAAGCAGGGCGGCGTCACGGCCGTCGTGGTCCTGCCCAAGAGCCTGCTCGCCGCCGCGCCCGCCGTGGCCGTGCCTCCGTCAGCCACCGTCCGCACGACCGGGGGCGCGGCCACGATGTCGCTCCCGGGAGCGGACGCCGAGGTCAACTCCAACGTCCTGTACGGCCGCCAGGGCCGGGACCCGCTGATCGAGGCGGCGGAGGACAGCCTGCGCGAGGCCGAAGGGACGAGCGAGGTCCACGAGACGAGTGCGGCCGGTGAAGCGAGTGCGCCTGGTGAGGCCGGCATCGAGGAGGGGGTCGCGCAGCCGACGGCCCCCGCAGCCGCCCCCGAGCCCGGGGAACCGTCCGAGCCCGCCGCCCCGCCCCAGCCCTCCGGCCCTGAGACGACCATGGTCCTCATGGCGCCGGTGCCTCCGGTGCCTCCGGCGGACGAGTCCGCCGACCCCGGAGCCACCGGCCCCTCGGACACCCCGTCGGACGCCCTGTCGGACACCCCGCCGGGCGACCCGGCCATCCGGATCCCCGCCCAGGCCACCACGGACCACCGCGCCACCGATCCGTACACCGATGGCCCGTACACCGACAGCCCGTATGGCACCGAGCCTTATGCCACCGAGGCGTCCGCCACCGAGCCGTCCGCCACCGGCCCGTACGCCATAGGCCCCGACACCCACGAGCGAGTTCCGGACAGCCCTCAGGGGGCAGACGGGGCGCACGCGTCCCAGGAGCCGTCGGAACGAGTCACCGACAAGGGGCTGCCCAAGCGGACTCCGAAGATCTCCGCACCCGCGCCGGCCGGCGGCCCGCTCAGGACGTCCGTGGACGCCGAGGCACTGCGCCGCCGCCTCGGCGGATTCCACCGGGGGGCCACCGAGGGGCGCCGCGATGTCGAAGCGGAGATCGCCGAACAGACGTCGGAGCTGCAGACACCCACCGCACATGCCGTAGAAACCCAGGGGGACACCGTCGAGGAGGCAAGCAGTTGACCGCGTCCAGTACTTTCGGACTGAGCCATGAAGCCCGCAATCTGCACTGGCTGCTGACGAACCTCGTCGAGGAGGTGCCAGGCCTCCTGTCGGTCGCGGTGGTGTCCTCCGACGGCCTGTTGCTGCTCTCCTCCGACCCCGGGAGAAACGTGCAGGCGCGGCGGAACGCCGGGAGGCCCACGAGTCCCCGGGGATCCGCGGCGGACCTGGCCGCCATCGTCTCCGGTATCGGCAGCCTCGCCATCGGCGCCGCCAAGCTGATGGACGGCGGCGCCGTCAAGCAGACGATGGTCGCCATGGAGGAGGGCGGGCTCTTCGTCATGTCGATCAGCGACGGTTCGCTGCTCGGTGTGCACGGCGCCCCCGACTGCGACATGAGCGTCGTCGCGTACCACATGGCGCTCTTCGTGGGCCGTGCCGGACACGTCCTGACTCCGGAACTCCGCAGCGAGCTGCGCCAGTCGCTCACGGCCACGACGATGGAGACGGCCAAGTGAGCGACGTGAGTGGCGCGCCCAAACTGCCGGTCCGCGGCGGCGATCGCAAACCGGCCCGCGTACGCCCGTACTCGCTCACCGGCGGCCGTACGCGCTTCGGGCACGTGCTGCTCGTCGAGACGTTCGTGGCGGCGCTCGAAGCCCCGGAGGAACGCCGGGAACTGGAGAATGGTTCACTCTCCACCCGGGTGATGCCGGAGATGAGGGCCATCGTCGAACTCTGCCGCCGGATGCGTACGGTGGCCGAGGTCGCGGCCCTTCTGAAGATGCCGCTCGGTGTGGTCCGGGTGCTCCTCAGCGACCTGGCGGACCAGGGAAAGATCCGTGTGTACGGAACAGGTCACGGTCCGGGACAGCCGGACCGTGCTCTGCTGGAAAGGGTGCTGAGTGGACTCCGTCGTCTCTGACGTCTCCCGCGTCGCGGATGTCTCCCGATCGTCCGGCCTCTCCGAAGCCGAAGCCGAAGCTGCAACCGAAGCCGAAGGCGTGGAGCCCGGCGAGGAGCTGCAGGCCTGGCAGAAGGACCGGACGCGCGCTCCGATCGCCACGAAGATCGTGGTGGCGGGCGGCTTCGGGGTGGGCAAGACCACCCTGGTCACCGCGGTCTCCGAGATCACGCCTCTCCAGACGGAGGCGTTGATGACCCGGGCGAGCGAGGACACCGACGACCTCAGCTCGACTCCGGAGAAGTCGACCACCACCGTGGCCATGGACTTCGGCCGCATCACGCTCGACGACGACCTGGTGCTGTACCTGTTCGGTACGCCCGGGCAGCAGCGGTTCTGGTTCATGTGGGACGACCTGGTGCGCGGGGCGATAGGAGCCGTGGTCCTCGCCGACACCCGGCGTCTCAAGGACTGCTGGCCGGCGCTCGACTACTTCGAGAGCTGCGGGCTGCCGTACGTCGTCGCCGTGAACCACTTCGACGGCAGCGAGAGGTTCGAGCCGCGCGATGTGCGGGAGGCCCTCACGATCCCCCGGCACATACCTGTCATGATCATGGACGCGCGCCACAGGTTCTCCGTGATCGAGACCCTGCTGGCGCTGGTGGGGCACGCGCTCGACGTCAGTCCCGAATAGCCCGACGTCAGGCCGGCCCCGGAACAAGACGTACGCAGAGTGAGGACCAGCATGCGGAAGATACTCGTCGTCGGAGCCGGCCAGTCCGGACTCCAGCTCGCCCTCGGACTCCAGTCCAACGGGTACGAGGTCACCCTGATGTCGAACCGGACGGCGGACGAGATCCGCACCGGCCGGGTCATGTCCACCCAGTGCATGTTCCACACGGCGCTGCAGCACGAGCGCGATCTCCAGCTGAACTTCTGGGAGTCCCAGGCCCCGAGGATCGAAGGACTCGGCGTCTCGGTCGCGGCCCCCGGCTCCTTCGACCCGGGCCCCTCGCAACGCGCCATCGACTGGGTGGGCAAGCTCGACGGGTACGCGCAGTCGGTCGACCAGCGCGTGAAGATGGCCGGCTGGATGGAGATCTTCGCGCAGCGCGGCGGCCAGCTCGTCATCCACGGCGCCGCGGTCTCCGACCTCGACTACTTCGCCCGTACGTACGACCTGGTCCTCATCTCCGCGGGCAAGGGCGAGCTGGTGTCGATGTTCGGCCGCGACGCCGCACGTTCCCCGTACACGGAACCGCAGCGCGCGCTGGCCGTCGCGTACGTCCACGGTCTGGGCCCGCGGCCCGAGCACCCGGAGTTCGACGCGGTCCGCTGCAACCTCGTGCCCGGCGTCGGCGAGCTCTTCGTCATGCCCACGTTCACCACCTCCGGCCGGGCGGACATCCTCTTCCTGGAGGGCGTACCGGGCGGCCCGATGGACGTCTTCCAAGGCGTCAAGGACCCGGCCGAACACCTCTCCCTGACCCTGGAACTCATGGAGCGGTTCACGCCGTGGGAGTACGCCAGGGCCACCAAGGTCGAACTCACCGACGCGGGCGGCACGCTGGCCGGACGCTACGCGCCCACCGTCCGCAACCCGGTCGGCCGGCTGCCCGGCGGCGGCCTGGTCCTCGGCGTCGCCGACGTGGTCGTGGCGAACGACCCGATCACCGGACAGGGCTCCAACTCGGCCTCGAAGTGCGCGGCCTCGTATCTCGACTCGATCCTCGGACACGGGGAGAAGGAGTTCGACGAGGCGTGGATGCGGAACACGTTCGAGCGCTACTGGGACACGGCCCAGCACGTCACCAAGTGGACGAACGCGATGCTCGGCCCCCCGCCGGAGCATGTCCTCAACCTGATCGGCGCGGCAGGCCGGCTCCAGCCGGCAGCGGACCGTTTCGCCAACGGCTTCAACGACCCGTCGGACTTCGAGAACTTCTTCTACGAGCCGGAGAAGACGGCGGCGTACCTGGAGTCCGTGGCGGGGGCCTGACGCGTACGACGCGCAGGACGCCCCTGTCCCCGGGGACACCGACGAGACCAGCGGCGTCTTCGGTCAGCCTCCTACGGGGCGTCCGCGCCGTAGCCCGCGTCCGAGCCGGTCATGGCGTCCTCGGGGAGCTTCGGTGGTGTGTATCGGCGCAGGGTTTCGCCGGACGGGTCGGGGCGTACCGCGCCCAGTACGGGGTTGGCCGCGAGCGGGGAGACCTTGATCTTCGCGCCCGGTCTGGGAGCCTGTACGACCAGGCCGTCGCCCAGGTACATCGCCACATGGGTGGCCTCGGGGAAGTAGATCACCAGGTCGCCGGGGCGCAGGTCGGGCAGGGCGATCCGGGGCAGCTCGGCCCACTGTTCCTGGCTGGTGCGGGGGATGGGGTGGCCGGCGCTCTGCCAGGCCTGCGAGGTGAGCCCCGAGCAGTCGTACGAGTCCGGGCCCTCGGCGCCCCACTCGTACGGCTTGCCGATCTGCCGCACGGCGTACCGCAGTGCCTCGCTCCCCTCCCGGGAGGGCCGGCGTGTGCTGCTGAGCGCGCCCGACGTCACCAGCTCGTCCTGCGCCTCGGCCACCCCGGACCTCTCCAGCTCGGCCACCTGGGAGAGCTGTTCCTCGGTCAGTGAGGCGAGCAGTTCCTCGACGTCCTTCAGCCGCTTCCGTACGAGATCGCGGTCCTTCTTCTGCCGTTCGGCGAAGGTGAGTTGGCCGTCGAGGGCGGTGCGGGCCCGGCGTGCCAGCTCGTCGGTCCGCTGCTCGTCGCCCGCCAGCCGCTCCACCGTGCCGGCCCGCTCCTGCGAGACCTGCCGGATCACGTGGCCCTGATCGAGCGCGTGCTGCGGATCACGGGCGAGCAGGAGCTGTACGTACGAGGAGATCTCGCTCGTGGCCTGGTACTGCTGCCGGGCGAGGCGTCCCGCGGCGCCGCGGCTGTCCTGGAGCGAGAGCCGGGCCGACGCGAGCCGGCTGTCGAGCTTCGCGACCTCGGCCCGCTGCCTCTTCAGCTTCTCCTCGGTCGCGTTGTACGTCTCGGTGGCCGCCTCCGCCTCCCGGTACAGCCGCTGAAGGTCCGTCAGCAGCTCGGCGACGGACCGCTCGCCCCCGGGTGCGGAGCTCTCACCGGGTTCGGGCACCGCCGAGGCCGCTACGGGTACGGGTGCGAGGGCCGCGCCCGCCGCGATCGCCGCCGTGCAGACCAGTCGAAGCAGCCTTCCTGGCAGTTTGCCGGTCGACCTTCCTGGCAACCTTCCTGACACACCATCACCTCCGGTGCGGGGCGGTACTTCCGCTCCTCCGCACCGTGAGCATCAGACGCCCGCGCGAGCCGCGCGCGCCGACCGTGGGCGGTCCGGCCCAACAAGGTCACTCGTGCGTGTCCTCCGGCTTGCCCTTCGGCGTGGTGTCTGGCTTGTCGGCGTCCGGCTCGGCATCCGGCTCGGTGTGCGGCTCGGCGTCCGGCTTGGACCACGGCCACTTGAGCTTGCCGCTCCTGCCGGTGGGGTCGTACTCGTACTTCCACCCCTGATGCAGACCGAGCCTTTTGCTCGCGCCCGCCTGCACGCGGCGGTAGACGAGAAGTGTGGGAGGGCCGCCCGTGCTGTCCGGCACCGGGACCCGGTACACCTTCGGGGGGTGCCCGGTCGGGCCGAGCAGGATCGGCAGAACCCGGCCGTCCAGAGGGCCACCCTCGAAGGGAGTGTCTTCGCTCTTCACCGAGTCAGTGTCCCAGTCCCAGTCCCAGTCCCAGTCCCAGTCCCAGTCCCAGCGTCAGCGTCCCAGGGTTACAGCAGGTGCGCCGCGTCGCTCACCACGGGCAGCACCCGGCGGGCCAGCGAGCCCATCGGCCCGTCCGCCGGCTCCAGCGCCAGCGCGGCGCGTACGACCTCCTCGGTTCGGGGGTCGCGGGCGGCGGTCGCCACGAGGCATGCCACGAACTGCTCGACGAGCCAGTCGCGCAGTTCGTCCAGCGGGGGTTCCTTCTCTTCGTCCAGCCAGATCAACGAGGCGGCCTCGACGGCCGTGATCCACATCCGGACGGTCATCCGCAACCGGGAACCCGGGTCCTCGACGTCCAGATGACTCAGGATGTGCTCGGCCGCGGCCCGTCGTACGCCGTCCACGATGGCCGTGGTCCTCGATGTCTCGACCACGCTGCCGCCCTGGAGCAGAGCACTGAAACCGGCGTCGTGCTGGTCCACGAAGGCGAGGTAGCGGTCCAGCGCGTTGGAGAGCCGCCGGGTGAGGGGGCCGTCCGGCGGCTCGGCGAAGCAGTGCTCCAACTCCTCCGCGGCCGACCGCAGGGCCGCCTCGTACAACTGCTGCTTGCCGCCGGGGAAGTAGCGGTACACCAGCGGTCGGGAGACGCCCGCCGCCTCCGCCACGTCGTCGAGCGAGACGTCCTCCGGGGCCCGTATCGCGAACAGCGACAGTGCGGCGTCGAGGAGCTGACTGCGTCGTTCCTCGACGCTCAGCCGTCGGTATGCGCGGGTGGGGGCCTGCGAGGTCATGTCTCGCAGCGTAGCCCGTCCCGGGGGGTGCGGGGTGGGGTGGGAGTTGGCTGGGGTTCGTGGGTGGGTGCGGGTTCGGTGGGGGCTGGTCGCGCAGTTCCCCGCGCCCCTGAAAGGCGGGGCTGCGCCCCTGCCTTTCCACGAGTCCCCGAGTCCCCAGGCTGCTCGGGGCAGGCTGCTCAGGCCAGTAGGCCTGAGGATTTCCAGAGGCGGCGGCCCGTGCCTCGCAGGACGCCTATGTCGTCCAGGAAGTCGGTCAGGCGCTTCGAGCCCGTCTGCATGATCTCGCGGCGGTGGCCGCTCGCCTTCACCTGGGCCATGGCCTCCCGCTTGTCGAGGCCGATGTTCGCGTACACCTCGGGATTGACGAAGGCGACCGAGAAGACCCGGGCGAACTCGCCGGAGGTGATCCGGGTGAACTCCTGCGACCAGCGGGGCGCGGTCATCATCTGCCGACGGAGTTCCTCCCGTGCGTACCGGACGTGTCGCGCCTCCTCCACCACATGGATCCGCGTCACGCCACGGACCAGGGTCTGCACCCGCTCGTCCGGGAACGTGAGCCGCTGCATCCAGTCGAGCACCTCCTCGCCCAGCAGCGTGGCCGTGAACGAGCCGGGGGTCGTGGACACCGTCTTGAAGAAGCGTCCCAGGTTCTGGTGCGCCCGGCTCACCGGGTAGTGCGGCGTCCCGCCCCGGGTGATCAGCCGCGCGAACATCTTCGAGTGCCGGCACTCGTCCTCGATCTCGGTCAGCGCGTACCGCACGTGCGCGCTCGTCGCCGCCTTGTCGTAGATGTGCCGCACCAGGAGCTGCATCAGGATGATCTCGAACCAGATCCCAGCGAGGCCAGCGCCGCGGCCTCGTGCTGGGAGAGCAGGATCCGCTGCTCCTCGCTCATCCGCTTCCACATCGGAGTGCCGTAGAGCGAGACGAGCTCCGGCGGCCAGAACCACTTGCCCTCCTCGAAGGGCGCGTCCCAGTCCAGCTCCTTGTCCGGGTCGAAGGAGTGCTTCGCGGTGGAGTCGAGCAGCCGCTCGGCCACCTGTTCCCGGTCCTTGAGCAGGCCGAGCGCATCGCGCAGACCCTCGATGCCGCTGTCCTCCGTCACGGTCGTCATGGCTGTGCCCACCTCGTCGTACCTCGTTGTATCTCGTCGTACCGAAAGAGATCGGGTTCAGTGACCGGGGTCAGCGATCAGGGTCGCTGATCGGGACCAGTGGTCGGGGTTACCGCCGGTCACGTCTTATGAGACTGCTTGTCAGCAAGCTCGTCAATCCCTTCCGCGCAACTTGTTGACCCCTCGTCTACTACGTGTGAGCCTGCGAAGCATGTCGACCTACGACCTGTACGCCATGGACCCCGGAGCTCCCCTCTGGCAGGTGCCCGCGACCGGCGCGGCACGGTTCAGCTGGGAGTACGACGAAGGACGCGACCGCCTGCTGGCCCTGTACCAGAAGGGCAAGGACAAGCAGTGGGACGGTCAGAAGCGGATCGCGTGGGACCTGGAAGTGGACCCTCACGACCCGCTGGGCATCCCCGACGAGGCGATCTCGATCTACGGCACGCCGCACTGGGCGAGAATGAACGACCGCGACAGGGGCGAACTGCGCAAGCACTTGGCCTCGTGGCAGTTCAGCCAGTTCCTCCACGGCGAGCAGGGTGCCATGGTCTGCGCGGCCCGGATCTGCGAGTCCGTGCCCGACCTGGACGCCAAGCTCTACTCGGCGACCCAGACGATGGACGAGGCGCGGCACGCGGAGATCTACGCCCGCTTCCTCCACGAGAAGATCGGGATGCTCTACCCGGTCAACGACAATCTCCAGGCGCTGCTCGGCGACACCCTGAGCGACTCACGCTGGGACATGCCGTACCTCGGTATGCAGGTCCTCATCGAGGGGCTGGCCCTCGCCGCGTTCGGCATGATCAGGGACACCACGGACAAGCCGCTGCCCAAGCAGATCCTCGCGTACGTCATGCAGGACGAGGCGCGCCACGTGGCGTTCGGCCGCATGGCGCTGCGCGACTACTACAAGCAGCTCTCCGACGCCGAACTGCGCGAACGCGAGGAGTTCGTCATCGAGGGCTGCTACCTGATGCGGGACCGCCTGCGCGGTGTCGAGGTCCTGGAGAACTTCGGCATTCCGAAAGCGGAGGCCGAGGAGTACAGCGAGCGGTCCGAGTACCTCGCCCTCTTCCGGCAGCTGCTGTTCTCCCGCATCGTCCCCTGCGTCAAGGACATCGGCCTGTGGGGCAAACGCCTCCAGCAGGCCTACGTCGACATGGGCGTCTTCGACATGGGCAACACCAACCTCGACCTCCTCATGGCCCAGGACGAGGACCTCGCCGAGAAGCTCGACGCGGAACGCTTCGCGGCGGAGGAGCAGGCGCGGGTCACCGAGGTGGAGCAGGCGATCCAGGCCGGGGCGGAGTCCTAGACCGGGCACCACTCCGTCTCACCGACCGGGCACCACCCCCGTTTCACCGACCGGGCGCCACCCCGCTGTCACCGGTCGAGCACGGCCTTCATGACGGCACGGGCGATCGGCGCCGCGTCCCCGCCGCCGCTGATGTCGCCCCGGTCGGCCGCCGCGCCCTCGACGACGACCGCGACCGCCACCGCCGGTTCCATGGAGTCCTCGGCCTGCGCCCAGGAGATGAACCAGGCATACGGCGTGCCGGAGTTGTCGATGCCGTGCTGGGCCGTACCGGATTTGCCGCCGACCGTGGCGCCGGGGATGGCGGCGTTCGTACCGGTGCCCTTCTCCACGGCGTCCTTCATCAGCTTGCGCAGCAGTACGGCCGTGGTGGGGGTCATGGCCTGGCGGAGGGTGCGCTGCACGGTGGCGTACACCGTGTCGCCGTCGTCCGTGGTCGTCCGCTCCACCAGATGCGGCGTACGCACCGAGCCGTGGTTCGCGACGGCCGCGGCGACCATCGCCATCTGCAGGGGCGTGGCCCGGGTGTTGTACTGGCCGATGGAGGAGAGCGCGAGCTGGGCCCTGTCCACCCGGGTGTCGAAGGTGCTGGGGGAGACCCGGAAGGGGATCGCCAGCTTCCGGTCGTTGAAGCCGAACCCGGCCGCGGTCGTCCGCATCCCGGCCAGGCCCACCTCCACGCCGAGCCCGGCGAAGACCGTGTTGCACGACCACTGGAAGGCATAGCGCAGGGACGCGTTCCCGCACCCCTCGACCTCGTTGGTCAGCCGCGTCGAACTGCCCGGCAGCCGGTACGGGTCCGGGAGGTCGGTGGGCTCGTCCACATCGCGCACCACACCCGAGTCCAGGGCCGCCGCGGCGGTGACCACCTTGAAGGTCGAGCCCGGCGGATACGTCTGCCACACCGCCCGGTTGAGCATCGGCTGGTCCGCCGCGCCGTTCAGCCGCGCCCATGCCCGGGCCACGGCCGAGTCCGTCCCGGAGAGCTCCTCGGGGTCGTAGGAGGGGGTGGAGACCAGGGCCAGGATCCGGCCGGTGGACGGTTCGAGCGCGGCCACCGCGCCCCGCCGCGAGCCGAGTCCGGCGTACGCCGCCCGCTGTGCCGCCGGGTCGAGGGTGGTGACCACGTGACCGCCGGGGCTACTGGCCCGTGTGAGGTCGTTCCACAGCGGGAACGGCGAGAGCGTCGGGTCGGTGCCCGCCAGGACGTCGTCCGCGGCATCCTCCAGGAGGGCCGTCCCGTACACCTGCGAGGCGAAGCCGGTGACGGGCGCGTACAGGGGGCCGTTCTTGTAGCTCCGTTCGTAGCGGAACCGCTCGCCGGAGTCCTTCGAGCCGGTGACCGCCCTGCCGCCGACGAGGATGTCGCCGCGCGGCTGGCCGTAGCGGGCGATCGTGTGGCGGCGGTTGGCCGGATTCCCGTCGTACGTGCCGGCCTGGACGATCTGGACGCGGGCGGCGTTCACCAGGAGGGCGAACAGGAGGAGCGCGCAGAAGGCGGCGGCATGACGGACGTACCTGGTCATGGGGCTGCCGTTGCCCGTCACGGAGAGGCCTCCCTGTCGTGCGGTGCCTGGTGCTGTTCCTCGTGCTGTTCCTCGTGTCGCTTCTCGGGCCGTTCCCCGTCCCGTTCCCCGGGCGGTTCCTCCTCGGACCGGCCGCGTGCCGAGTCGCTGAGGCGGATCAGCAGGGCCACGATGATCCAGTTGGTGACGACCGAGGAACCGCCCTGCGCAAGGAACGGCATCGCCATCCCGGTCAGCGGGATCAGCCCCGTCACACCGCCGGCGATCACGAAGACCTGGAGCGCGACGATCGAGGAGAGTCCCACCGCGAGCAGTCGGCCGAAGGGGTCGCGCAGACCCCCCAGGCCCGCCCGGATGCCGCGCTCGACCAGCAGCCCGTACAGGAGGAAGATCGCGGAGAGGCCGGCCAGACCCAGTTCCTCGCCCGCCGTGGCCAGGATGAAGTCCGACTTGACCGCGAAGCCGATGAGGATCGAGTGGCCGAGGCCGAGCCCGGTGCCGAGGAACCCGCCCGCGGCGAACGCGAAGAGCGACTGGGCGAGTTGGTTGGGGCCCCGGCCAGCCTCGATCGACGCGAACGGGTGCAGCCAGTCCTCGACCCGGCTGTGTACGTGGGGTTCCAGCCAGCCGACGGCGAAGGCTCCGCACGCCGCCAGCAGGAGCCCCACCGCGATCCAGCCGGTGCGGCCCGTGGCGACGTACAGCAGGATCACGAAGAGGCCGAAGAACAGCAGCGAGGTGCCGAGGTCCCGCTCAAGCACCAGCACGCCGACGCTCAGGAGCCAGACCGTGAGGATCGGGCCGAGCACCCGCCCGGTGGGCAGTTGGAGCAGCCAGACCCGCCGGCCCGTGTACGCGAGGGCGTTGCGGTTGGCGGCGAGGTAGCCGGCGAAGAACAGCGCGAGCATGACCTTCGCGAACTCGCTCGGCTGGAGGGAGAGTCCGCCGACCCTGAGCCAGATCCGGGCGCCGTTCACCGAGGGGAAGAAGATCGGCAGGACGAGGAGGACGAGCGCGGCGACGACGGACACGTACGTGTAGCGCTGGAGCACCCGATGATCGCGCAGGAGCACCACCACCGCGATGAACAGGCCCACGCCCAGCGTCGACCAGACGAGTTGGGTGGGCGCCGTCCGGTCGGCCGGGGTCTCCAGGTCGAGCCGGTGGATCAGGACCAGCCCCAGACCGTTGAGCAGGACGGCGATCGGCAGCAGCAGCGGATCGGCACAGGGGGCGCGCAGGCGCACCGCGAGGTGTGCGAGGAGCGCGAGCACGCCCAGCCCGACGCCGTAGCCGGCGGCGCCGGGTGGGACGGATCCGGTCCTGGCGAGGCCGACGGCGCAGTAGCCGTACGCGCAGAGCAGGACGGCCACGACGATGAGGGTGAACTCGATGCCACGGCGCCGGGGGAGGCGTACAACGGGAGCCGGCGGATCCGCCTGCACGGTCGTTCCGGGCGAGAGCATGTCCGGAAGTTAGCAAGCAGGTCGCCCGATGTCCTGTTATGTCGCAACAATCGGGCTCTTCCGGTGCTCCTCGCGTGCCGGGGTCCGGCCTCAGGGAGGGGCGTTCAGCACCAGCGGGGTGTAGGGCCGATGTTGTCGATGTAGTGGGCTGCTCCCCAGGCCCAGGTGCCGTCCGTGAGGAGGTACCAGAGGTGGTTGCCCCGGACGCTCTCGCCGGGCGTCTTGCAGAAGATGGAGACTTCCTGGCCTTGCGGCACGAAGCCGATGACGGCGCTGCCGCGGGTCGGCCTGTCGCGCAGGTTCAGGCCGCCGGGCGCGTTGACGCGGCCCTTGTAGTACTTGGGGTGGTGGCCGTGGTGGCCGTGGTGGTCGCCCCAGTCGTCGCTCGCGAGGGCGGGGCTTGCGGCACCGGCGACGAGAGCGCCGCCGGCGGCGGCTATGCCGAGACGGATGAGAGTGGCACGCAGGGGCATGGCGGTCTCCTCGGGGAAATAGAGGGCAGGACTGACTAATCGCCACATTAAGAGCGCACTTCGGCGCGCGCCCGCCACGCTGAGCCATCGGAGATGCCGCCGCCCGGGCTCGCCTGCGCTCCGCTGGGCCACGGGGTATGCCGCCGTCCGGGCTCGCTCGTGCTCCGCTGTCGGAGCCGGGCCGGCGTCGACAGCGGTGGAGCGGCTACCGAACACTTGCCCAGTGCTCCACCCTTCAGGGTGGAGGTGAAGGGCATCCTGCCCATAGCGGCCCAGAGGGTCGCAGTGGCATGGCTGGGATCGCCTTGCCGGACAACGGGGTTGTCCGGCCTACCGCCGGACGGGCGGGAAGTCAGGCCTGCGGAGGCCACGTAAGACCGACCCTCACCGGTCGGCAGAGGCCCGTGAAACAGGAACCCGTGGTGGTACTGCGTAGCAGTACGGACCGGAATCACCTGCCCTCGGGCAGGCGAGGGCGTCAATCGGCCAGCTCCTCAAGGAGCCGGGCGGTGGCCAGCCCTGTCCGCAGGTACTGCACGAAGAGGTCGTTGTGCAGGGCCCACGGGGAGCGGCGGGTGCGGATGAGGCGGATCGCCTCGTCGGCCGAGTGCCCGGCGAGCATCAGGGTGTGGGCGATGAGCAGCCCCGAGCGGTTGTAACCGTGGAAGCAGCGGACCAGGACGCGCCGGCCGTCGTCGAGCGCCTCTCCCGCCGTCCGGGCGAGCCGCATCACGCCCGCCAGCTGGGTGCCGTCCAGTGGCCCGTCCGGGACGGGCCACACATGGTGTTCGACGCCCGTGTCGGGGCCGTGGCCGGGTAGTCGCAGCAGGGTCAGCACCAGGTCGAACTCGTCGTGCACGACGGCGGACTCCGGTTCTCCCGACCGGCCCGCGTACTCGTGTCCGCCCATCCACAGGCCGGGCACTATCTCGCTCCACGGGCTGTCCGGGGCCGGCACATCGGGTTGCTTCCTGCGAGCCCGCAACGGCGCCTCCCCCTCAACTGCTCCCAAAGGTAACCGGCTTCTTGCCCCTGGAGCACCCCGCCTGTTCCCATGGTCGAGGGGTGATGGTGCATGAACGCACTGCGCGTCATACCGACCTGGCGGCACGGTCAGGAACGGCTCTACGTCTGCCGTACGGACGGCAGGAACGTCGCCTGGTACGACAGGGAGGCGGCCCGGGTCAACCTGCTCAGCGAGGAGCGGCGCGAGGACGTGCTCGATGCGCTCGGCCCGTTTCTGACCGGAGAGGTGACGATCGGGCCGCCGCCGGTGCCGACCCCGGCCGAACTCGCGCGGCTGTCCCTGCACCCGGACGACGACCTTGCGCCGAACCGGCCCGGAGAGGCCCTGCAGAGCGTGCTCGACCACGAGCCGGGTCCGCAGCGGCGGATGCGACCGGACCCCAGGCGGCGGGCGCTCGCGGCGGAACTCGCGGTGGGCGAGGCACTGGACCGGCTGGAGGGGGCCGGATGGCATGCCCTGCACTCGGTGCCGCTGCCCGGCGGGGACCGCGTCCATCACCTGGTGATCGGCCCGGGAGGACTGTTCGCCGTCCACACGGTGTACGCCCGCAAGCAGCGCGTTCTCGTCGCCGATCCGATGGTCACGGTGGGGCGGCGGGAGGCTCGGCCGTTGCTGCGGCTGGTCCGCGCCGTCGCGGACCGCGCGTCGTACGCACTCACCGCCGAGGTCCACCCCGTACTGGCTTTCTTCGGGCCCAGGGACGTGTCGGTGACGGCACCTCCGCGTGAGGTGCGCATCCTGCTGGACACCGATGTGACCTCGTTGGCCCGCTCGGGGGGTGTCCTCAAACCGGCGGACGTCGAGGCGCTGCACGCCATGGCCCGCGACCGGGGGACGTGGGTACGGGTCTGAGGGCGCGCCACCTGGGTCGCTGATCGCCGGTCGCCCTTTGTCCTTCGTCCTTCACCGTCAAGGCAGTGGCCCGGCCCGGCCGGTGTCGAGCAACGGTTCCAGCAGGTCTCCGTGGCGCTCCAGGCGCGGCGCGATGTCCTCGGCCCGGAAGGTCAGTCCGGACGCGGTGGTGCAGGACTCGACCTCGTCCCAGGTGACCGGGGCGGAGACCGTGGGGGCCTCGCGGGCCCTGAGCGTGTACGGGGCGGCCGTGGTCTTGCGGGCCGCGTTCTGGCTGAAGTCGACGAAGACCTTGGCGGGGCGCAGGCTGCGGGTCATGCGGTGGACGACCAGGTCGGGAAGGTCGGCCCGGGCTTCCACCGCGAGCGCCTTGGCGTAGGCGGTGACCTCGGTGGAGGGGGTGGGTGCGAGGGCGGCCAGCAGATGCAGGCCCTTGGATCCTGAGGTCTTCGCGTAGGCGGTCAGGCCGTCCGCCGCGAGGCGTTCGCGCAGCCACAGGGCGACGCGGCAGCACTCCACGATCGTGGCCGGCGCACCGGGGTCCAGGTCGAGGACCAGACGGTCGGCGAGGTCCGGGGTGTCCGCCTGCCACTGCGGGGTGTGGAATTCGGTGACCAGGTTCGCCGCCCACATGAGAGAGGGCAGATCCTGGATCAGGACCATGCGGGCCGGGCCCTGCGAACGGGGGACCTCCGTCGTGGCGACCCAGTCGGGCGTACCGGGCGGGACGTTCTTGGTGAAGAAGACCTGGCCGTCGGGGCCGTCCGGGTAGCGAAGGAAGGAGACCGGGCGGTCATGGAGATGGGGGAGGAGTGCCTCCGCCGCCGTCGCGTAGTAGTGCAGCAGTTCGCCCTTGGTGAAGCCCGTCGCGGGGTGGAGGACCTTGTCCAGGTTGCTCAGGGTCACCTTTCGCCCCGCCACCTCCGTGATTGGCGTCATACGATGAGAATCCCACGTATTCGTGAATAAACAGGTGAAAGCTACCTGAAGGGTGTCGAACGTGAGATCCATTTGGAATGGTGCCATCTCCTTCGGCCTGGTCAGCATCCCGATCAAGCTGGTGAACGCCACGGAGAACCACTCGATCTCGTTCCGCCAGATCCACACCGAGGACGGCGGCCGCATCCGCTACCGCAAGGTGTGCGAGATGGAGGAGCGCGAGGTGACGTCGTCGGAGATCGGCAAGGGGTACGAGGACGCGGACGGCACGATCATCCCGATCACGGACGAGGATCTGGCCTCCCTGCCGATCCCGACCGCCCGGACGATCGAGATCGTGGCCTTCGTCCCGGCCGAGCGGATCGACCCGCTCCAGATGGGCACGGCGTACTACCTGTCGGCGAACGGAGTGCCGGCGGCCAAGCCGTACACCCTGCTGCGCGAGGCCCTGAAGCGCAGCCACAAGGTCGCCATCGCGAAGTTCGCGCTGCGTGGACGGGAGCGGCTCGGGATGCTGCGGGTCGTCGACGACGTGATCGCGATGCACGGGCTGCTCTGGCCGGACGAGATCCGTACGCCCGACAGTGTCGCGCCGGACGCGAGTGTCACCGTCCGCGACAAGGAACTCGACCTGGCCGACGCGTTGATGGACACGCTGGGGGAGGTCGACCTCGCCGAGCTCCACGACGACTACCGTGAGGCGGTCGAGGAGCTGATCGCCGCGAAGGCCTCCGGGGAGGAGGCGCCCTACGCTCCTTCCGCCGAGAAGCCGGGGGGCAAGGTCATTGATCTGATGGCGGCGTTGGAGAACAGCGTGCGGCAGGCTCGGGTGGCGCGGGGGGAGGGTGCCGGCGGCTCCGGATCCGGCTCTGATTCCGACTCCGACTCCGGTGGGGGTGGGGCCGAGGTCAGGCCTCTTCGTAAAGGGGCTGCTGGTAAGGCGTCCAGGGCCGCTCCCAAGGCGGCTTCCGGGAAGAAGTCGACGTCCGCGGGGGCCTCGGCCAAGAAGGCCCCGGCCAAGAACGCGTCGGCGAAGTCGGCAGCCGGGTCCGGTTCGAAGAAGGCCGCGGACAAAGCCGCGGACAAAAAAGCTTCGGCCAAGAAGACTGTGGCCAAGAAGGCTTCGGGTGGGGCCAAGAAGGCGGCACCCCGGAAGCGGGCGTCGGCCTGACCCCGGGCCTTGACCTCGCTCGCCGGCTTGCCGACCCGACCTGCCGGGTTGCTGGTCCGCTGCGGCCGGGCGGTGGGCGGCGAAAGGTTTCAGCGGGTCCCGGTCCGCATCTCCCGCGGGCTCACCCCGAAGCGCTGTCTGAACGCCGTGCTGAGCGCGCTCGCGGAGGAGAAGCCCGAGGCGTACGCGAGGTCCGTGATCGTCAGGTGCTCACACTCGCCGCACCGAAGCCGGTCGCGGACCACGCGCAGCCGTTCCTCGCGGATCAGCTCGCGTGGGGTGGTGCCAACGCGTTGGAGGGCGAGCTGGATCTGGCGCAGGGACCAGCCGAGGGCCCGCGCCATGGAGGTACCGGTCAGGCCGGGGTCGGCCGCGTGCTCACGCACATGGCGGCGGACCACCGCCTCGACCTCCGTCAGATGGCCTGGCGCGTCCGGCCGGTCGTCGCCGACGGCGAGCATGCACAGCAACTCGACTATGCGGTCGGAGACGGCGTTGAACTGGGGATCGGTGAGGGTCTCCCGCTCCTTGTGCAGGTCGTTCAGCATGGAGCCGATCACGCGCCCCAGGCCCCTGCTCAGATCCAGCGCGGTGACCAGCGGGGACTTACGGTGCAGTGGGCCGTCCAGCTCACGCGCGGGAATGGTGAAGATGAACGCCCTGGTGGACGCGTCCTGAAGGCACTCGAAGGGTTCTCCGAAGGTCAGGACCGTCCCCTGCCCCGGCGTCAGCCGCGCCTCCCGGCCGTCCTGCCGCAGTACCAGTTCCCCGGTGAGGGGGAGCAGCAGGCGGTAGTCCTCGTCGGGGTCCTGGCGGACCTGGTGCGAGGTCCGGCTGTACTCGATCTCGTCCGACCGGAACTTGACCAGCTGGTAGACGCCGGTGCACTGGCGGACCGTCTCGCCGCGGAAGTTGTCGGTGCGGGCGAATTTGTACCCCATCCGGGACTGGACCGACCCGATGTGCTCGCTCCAGAAGTCGGTCCGCTCAGGTGGATCCACCTCACCGGTCGTCTGCGACTCCACGATGTAGGTTCCCGCGGGCAATGCGCTTCCTCCGCTTAGGGTGCCCCGGCCGTCGCCCGAGCCCCTCCCAGCCGGACTCTGAGCTACTGCAGTTACAGGCGGTAAGCGTAGTGCAGACAATCTGTTTCCGTGCTGCGGGGTCGAAACGTGCTCGAAATGCACACGATGCGCACAGGTGTATGTCACAGGGGCGTGTGTGACGGTCGGTGCGGCAGGTTACGCCGGCGCCGCCAGGGTGCGGGTGGTGCAGAACGTTCTCGGGGTGCACAGGGTGCACAGGGTGCACAGGGTGCACAGGGTGCACACGGTGTTGGTGGTGCGTCTGAGGGCAACTTCCTTGCGCGCTCGGGAAAGTGCGCGCGCCGGCTCGCTAGTAGCGTCGAGCGCCGCATCTCCCACCCCCACCACCACCCCCGCCCTCCCTGTCGACTCCCCCCTTGCCCTTGAGGACTTCATGAAGGAACAGATCCCGGAGGCGGTGCTCTGGTGCGTGGCCCTCGGGCTGCTCGCCGTCACCGTGCTGCTGGTACGCCAGCGCGGCATCACCGCACGGCTGCGCCGGCGCAACGCCGAGCTGGCCGAAGGCCTGAGGACCCGGGAGGAGGAGGTACGGCACCTGGTCGCCGTACGCCTCCCGGCGCTGGAGGACCACGGACCCCAGCAGCAGGCCCCGGGCATCGGACTGCTCGACGCCAGACTGGCCGGCAGCGGCTTCGCCAAGTGCCTCGACCACGTCCTGGAGCGGTTCGCGGGCGCTGTGGAGCACGCGCGGGCCCGCGCCGACCAGTCCGCGAGGGCCGCTCTGAAATCGTCGATGCGCTCGATCCAGGCACTGGCCAACGAGCAGCAGGTCGCCATCTCCGACATGCAGGACCGGCACGACCGTCCCGACGTGCTGAGCGACCTGCTGGAGATCGACCACGCCAACGCCCAGTTCGGCCGCCGGGCCCAGGCCATCGCCGTACTGTGCGGGTCCTGGCCCGGCCGTCAGCGCTCCACCTCCCTGGTGATCGAGGTCGTCCGCGGCGCCACCTCCCGCATCCGCGACTACCGGCGTGTCCAGATCCACGGACAGGCCGACATCGCCGTGGAGAGCCGGGCCGTCGAGCCGGTCGTGCTCACCATCGCCGAGCTGCTCGACAACGCGGCCCGTCACTCGCAGCCCAACACCAAGGTCGAGGTCAACGTCCAGTCCGTGCACAACGGCGCCTGCGTGATCATCGACGACGCGGGCGTCGGCATGGACGCCCACGCGACCGGTCGTGCCGCGGCCCTGCTGTCCGGCCGCGACGCGGTGGACGTCACCCGGCTCGACGACCCGCCCCAGTTCGGCTTCGCCGTCATCGGTGTCCTCGCCACCCGCTACGGGTTCAGCGTCTCCGCCGACACCCGCTCCCCGTACGGCGGCGTCCGCGCCGTCGTGTTCCTGCCGTCCGCCCTGCTCACGCACCGGGACCCCGCGGAGGAGCTGCCGCCCGTGACCACGCCTCCCGCCCGCGCCTCGGCCCGTACGCCGTCGGCGTCGCCCGGTGCGTCCGAGGTCGCTCGCCCGGCGGTTGACGCGTCCGCGTCCGCGGCCACGGCTACGGCTACGGCCACGGCTGCGGCTGCGGCTGCGTCGAGCCGGCCGGGAGCGTCTGGCCGTACGGGTGAATCCGTCGCCGTCGGTACGTCCGATGCGGCGTCCGTGCCGGCGCCCGACGCCGGGACGGCGACCACGGCCGGCGGGCTGCCCAAACGCCGGCGCCGGAGTCAGGCACCGGCCGAGCCGGCCGACGGTGCGCAGGCCGCATCCGAACCCGAACCCGAGCCCGTCGAGGTTCCGGCCACCCGCTCGGCCGAGGAGAGCGCCCGTCGCATGGGCGCGTTCGCCCGGGGCACGTTCCACGGACGCGCGGACCAGGACATCACCGACCATGAAGACGAAGGGAACATCCAAGGATGATCGAGCCCGCGAACAACGAGTTGGGCTGGATGCTCGATGAGGTCCTGAAGGTCCCCGAGGCGCGGCACGCGATCCTGCTCTCGGCCGACGGCATGCTCCGCGCCCACTCCGCGGACATCGGCAGGGACGACGCCGAGCGGCTCGCCGCGGGGCTCTCCGGCGTCCAGTCGATCAGCCGCAGCACGGCCGAGTTCTGCGGCAGCCCGGCGACCCCCTGGCGGCAGACGCTGATCGAGTTCGCGCACGGATACGTCTTCCTCGTGGCCGCAGGCGAGGGCGCCTACCTCGCCGTGTCCACCACCGAGAACGTGGACATGGAGGCCGTCACGTACCGCATGCACAAGCTCGTCGACCGGCTCGGCAAGGAACTGACCAGCCCGGCGCGTCGGGACGCCGGCAGCCCGGTATGACTCCGCCCAGGCGTCCCGGAGGGAAACTGGTACGGCCGTACGTCGTCACGGACGGCCGCTCCAACCCGACCCGCAACACCCTGGACCTCGTCACACTGCTGATCGCCGCCGACGACCTGCCGCTGACCGGGCTGAGCCCGGAGAAGCGGGCGCTGATGGAGCTGTGCCGGCCCGGCGCGCTGTCGGTCGCCGAGGTGGCCGGACATCTGTCGCTGCCGGTCAGTGTCACCAAGGTGCTGATCGCCGACCTCATGGACAGCGGCCATGTCGTCACCCGCGCCCCCATCCCGTCCGCCCGGCCTTCCGAGACCCGCATCCTCCAGGAGGTCCTCGATGGGCTTCGCGCCCGCCTCTGAAGACGGCCCCGACCGGGGCGACGGCCCCGACCGGGGCAACAGCCTCAACGAGGGCGACAGCCCCAATGAGGGCGACAGCCCCCACGGGGGCGTCCACCTCGCGAGCGGCGTGCAGACCGCCGTCAAGCTCCTGATCGTGGGGCACTTCGCGGTCGGCAAGACCACCTACGTCGGCGCGCTGTCCGAGATCCGGCCGCTGCGCACCGAGGAGGTCATGACCCAGGCCGGCGCGCTCGTCGACGACCTTGCGGGCACGACGGACAAGACGACCACCACGGTCGCCCTCGACTTCGGCCGGCTCACCCTCAACGACTCCCTGGTGCTCTACCTCTTCGGCACCCCGGGGCAGCAGCGCTTCACCGAACTGTGGCAGGACATGACCCGCGGGGCGCTCGGCGCGCTCGTCCTTGCCGACACCCGGCGCCTCGGCCAGTCCTTCGACGTCATGGGCGTACTGGAGGATCTGGGTCTGCCGTACGCCGTCGCCCTCAACGACTTCGGCGACACCGGTGAGCACGACCTGACCGAGATCCGCGAGGCCCTCGACCTGCTCCCCGAAACCCCCCTCGTGCGCTGCGACGCCCGTGACCGGATCTCCTCCACGCACGCGCTGATCGCGCTCGTCGAGTACCTCCTCAGCCGCGGTGGCCTCGATGGCACCAGCGCAGGCGGTGGCAGCGGCGGCAGCGGCAGTGCCGGCAGCAGCGCCGGCGACAGTGAACTGGAGCACGCGTGACTCTTCCCGAAGCATCCGTCCCGGGCGGCCCCGCGTCCGCCGAGTCCGAGTCCGAGGCCGGCGCCGGCGGCGGCGTGGCGGCCGAGGGGTGCCCCTATCACCACCCCATGTACGGGGCCGAGTTCGCCGCCGATCCCGGCGCCCTCTACGACAAGCTGCGGGCGCACGGCAACACCGCGCCGGTCGAACTCGCGCCCGGCGTCCGGGCCACCCTCGTCACCGGGTACGAGGCCGCGCTGCACGTTCTGCGCAGCCCTGAGACCTTCTCCAAGGATCCCCGCCGGTGGCGCGACCTCGCCGAGGGCACCGTCGCGCCCGACAGCCCGGTCGTGCCGATGATGATGTACCGGCCGAACGCGCTGTTCACCGACGGCGAGGAGCACCGCAGGCTGCGCGGTGCCATCACCGACAGCCTCGCCCGTGTCGAGCCCAACACCCTGCGCGGATACGTCGAGCGCAGCGCCGACACGCTCATCGACCTGATCGCCCCGCGGGGGCACGCGGACCTGCTGGGCGAGTACGCCCAGGTGCTGCCCCTGCTGGTGTTCAACCGGCTCTTCGGCTGCCCCACCGACCTCGGGGAGCGGCTGGTCGAGGGCATGTCCGGGATCTTCGACGGTGTGGACGCCGAGAAGGCCAACGAGCTGCTGGCGGTGACCCTGCTCGAACTCGTCGCGCTGAAGCGTGCGCAGCCGGGGCAGGACATGATGTCCTGGCTCATGGCCCATCCCGCCGGGCTCACGGACGAGGAGATGGTCCACGAACTCGTCGTGCTCATGGGCGCGGGCACCGAGCCCCAGCAGAACCTGATCGCGAACAGTCTGCGGCTGCTGCTCTCCGACGACCGGTTCGCGGGCAACCTGGGCGGTGGGAGCCTGCCCGTCGAGGACGCCCTCGACGAGGTGTTGTGGACCGACCCGCCGATGGCCAACTACGCGGTTCACTATCCGGTCCGGGACGTCGTGTACGAGGGCACGCTGCTGCGGGAGGGCGACCCGATCGTCGTCAGTCTCGCCGCCGCGAACACCGACCCGGCGCTGACGAACGACCAGCGTGCGGGGAACCGGGCCCACCTGGCCTGGAGCGCGGGGCCGCACAACTGCCCCGCGCAGAGCCCGGCGCGGCTGATCGCCGCGGTGGCGGTCGAGAAGCTGCTCGACCGGCTGCCGGATGTGCGGCTCGCGGTGCCCGTGGAGGAGCTGGAGTGGCGGCCCGGGCCGTTCCACCGGGCGCTGGCGTCGCTGCCGGTGCTGTTTCCGGCGGCGCCGGTTTCCGGGGAGGCGCAGCGTACGGATGCCGTGCGGCGGCCTGTGCTGCCCCCTGGCGTCACGGGCGTCACGGGCGTCAGGGGCGTCACGGGTCCGGAACCGTCGGCATCCGCACGTCCGCTGGGTGGCTGGGGGCGGCTGAAGGCTTGGTGGCGCGGGGAGTAGGTGGCGCGAGGAGTGGGGGTGCGGGGTGGTGGGGGCGCGGGGGTGGTGGGCGGCTGCGGGAGCGTTGTGGGGGCGCCGTTCCCCGCGCCCCTTTTGCGCCTGCCGGTGTGTGTGGGGGCGGGGTCGACCCGGGAGATCCGAACGCCGCTCTCGGGCTTGTGAGTGGACGTAACTTGCCGCGACGTTCGGACGTCCCGGGCCGCCCCCTCGCGTCGTCACAGCGTCTACCGGCCGGTGGGGGAGGACTGCCCTCCCGGTCAGCGGGTGCCGGTGAGATGTACGGGCAGAGTTCGGTGGCCGTTGGAGATGAAGGACGCCACCGGTGACAGCTCGGAGGCAGGTATGGCGAGTTGCATGTCCGGGTACCGCTCGAAGAGCGCCGGAAGCGCTATACGGGCCTCCATACGACCCAGTGGAGCGCCGAGGCAGAAGTGCACGCCGTGCCCGAAAGCCAAGTGCTCCTTGCTGAGCCGGGTGACGTCGAAGCGGTCGGCATCCGCCCCGTGGTCCTCCGGATTGCGGCCCGCGGCAGCGTACGCCGCGAGGATCGCGTCACCCTTGCGGATGACCACCCCTTCCGGCCCGCCCAGTTCGCCGACCGCCAGGTCCTCCACGGCGTACCGCAGGGGAAGGCTGGCGACCGGGGCCTGGACCCGCAGCGTCTCCTCGATCACGTCGTCCCACGTGGCGTGGCCCGCGCGGACATGCGCGAGCTGCTCGGGGTGAGTGAGCAGAGCGTGGATGGCGTTGTCGATGAGATTGACCGTGGTCTCGTGCCCCGCGCTGATCATCAGCACCAGCGTGTCGAGCAGCTCCTGCTCGCTCAGCCGGGTGTCGCCCTCGTCGTCACGGGCCGCGATGAGCCCGGAGGTGAGATCGTCGCCCGGTGACTCCCGTTTGGCGGCGACGAGTTCGCCGAGTGCCGCGTACAGCCTCGTGTAGATGTCCGTGACCTCCTCCGGGGTGGCGGCGGTGTTGAAGATGCCCTCCACCACGGCTCGCAGCTCCGCGGCCTTCTCCTCGGGCAGCCCGAACAGCTCGCTGATCACCTGGATCGGCAGCGGATAGCAGAACTCCTCGCGCAGGTCGACGAACTCGGCGCGGCGCCCGGCCTCGTCGACGCGGTCGAGCAGCTGCTTCGTGATCTCCTCGACGCGCGGCTGCAGCGAGGCGGTGCGGCGGGCGGTGAACGCCTTGGACACAAGGGTCCGCAGCCGTTTGTGCTCTCCGCCGTAGGCCGTGAACATGTTCTGCACGGCGACCCAGGTGAACAGCGGCCACTCCGGGGAGATCTCCCCGTTGATCCACAACGGCCAGTGCAGCCGTGGATCCTTCGACACCCGGGGGTCCGTGAGCAGGCGTTTCAGCAGGTCCGTACTGCTGACCGCCCAGGCCTCCACACCGTCGGGGAGCTCCACCCGAGTCACCGGGCCACGCTCGCGCAACCGTGCGGCCTCGCCGTGAAGGTCGCGACCGGACGGGTCGATGACGATGGATCCCTGCTCCGACATGGGAGCCTCCCAGTACTCGAACCGCTGGAACACCGATACAGCGAGTGACGTTACGCGGCCGTAGGGTGCGTCAACGAGGTCGCGCGAGGCCCATTGCGTACGTCGGCAAGTTCCCTACGCGTACCGACAAGTCGAGGGCTCCCGGTGCCTCCTCCTCAGCCCCTCGCAAGCCCCTCGCATCATCCTGCCGCCAGGATCTTGACGGCTTGAGTTACCGGTAACATGATGGTTTTCGCAGCGCCGCCGCCGACGCCCCGGTCGGCTCGTCGCCCACGGATGCGTGGGTCATCAGTCAACTGGAGTCCGCGTGAGTGACGACGTGAGAGACGACGTGAGGGACGACGATCTGACAGATTCGTCGATCGCGCAGACGGTCACAGGCGCCTCGGGGTCCGTGGCCGGCCGGGGAGGTGTGGACGTGCCCGTGTTCAGCCGGGCGGCCGTCGTCGCCTCCTGTGCTGGGTTCGTTCTCATCGGGGCGCTCCAGGCCCTCTACGGGCCCGCGATTCCCGCGTTCCGTGCGGAGTTCGGGCTCTCACCCTCGGCCGCGGGGCTGGGGCTGAGCGCGCATTTCGTCGGTGGTGTCGCCGGAGTGCTGCTCTTCGACCGGCTGTACGGGCGCATCGGCAACCGGCGGATCCTCGGGGCCTCGTACCTGCTCATGGCTGTCGGCGCGGCCGGCTTCGCGCTGGCGCCGAACTGGCCCGTCGGACTGGTCGCGGCCCTGCTCGCCGGACTCGGTTTCGGCGGTATCGACTACGGGCTCAACCAGTTGTTCGCCGTCGGCTTCGGCCGTCGTTCCACCGCCATGCTCAATATCCTCAACGCCCATTTCGGCGTGGGCGCGATCCTCGGCCCCGCCGTGATCGGCGCGGTCGGATCCGAGCACTACCCGGCTGTGTTTCTTGTGTTCGCCGCCGTCAACCTGCCCTTGCTGCTGTGCCTGAAGGGCGTACGCGAGCACACGCCACCGCCGGGCAAGGGGGCGCAGCAGGTCGGCAACACCTCGGTCCTCGGTCGCAGCCTGGGTTCGGTGCTCGCCATGTTCGTCACCCTCTACGTCCTGCACGTGGGCATCGAGGCCGGCGTCGGCGGCTGGGAGCCCACGCACCTGGAGACCGTCGGATACGGCGCCGGCGCCGCGGCCACCGCCACCTCCGTGTACTGGCTGATGATGACCATCGGCCGTTTCCTCGTGGCACCGCTCGCGCTGCGCCACTCCGCCCAGTCGATCATCACCGTCTCGTGCGCGGGCATGACGGTCTGCCTGCTGCTGGCCACGGTCCCCGGACTCGCCCCCTACGCGTACGCGGGTGTCGGCCTGTTCATCGCGCCGATCTTTCCCACCGGGCTGCCCTGGCTCAACAGTGCGGCCCCGCGGGCCCGCAGGGCCGGTGCGCTGGTCATCGCCGCCTCGATGGTCGGCGGAGTCGTCGCGGGACCCGCGCTCGGCAAGGCCATCGAGTGGTCCGGGGTCCGGGCCGTCCCGCTCCTGTTGTGCGCGGTCTCGGCGCTGTGCCTGGCGGCCACGCTCTGGCTGGTCCGCGCCACGCGCACGGTCGCCACGCACACGGTAGCCGCGAACCGCTGACGCACCCCCACACCGACCCCGAAGTTGAAGGGAAGCAGCATCAATATGTCCCCTCTGACGACGTCGTCCGACGGTTTCCTCCTCCACGGGGAGCCGTTTCGCATCATCTCCGGTGCGATGCACTACTTCCGCATCCACCCCGACCAGTGGACCGACCGGCTCCGCAAGGCCCGTCTGATGGGCCTCAACACGGTGGAGACGTACGTCCCGTGGAACCTCCACCAGCCCGAGCCCGGCACGCTGGTCCTCGACGGCATCCTCGACCTGCCTCGCTACCTTCGGCTGGCCAAGGCCGAGGGCCTGCACGTCCTGCTGCGCCCCGGGCCGTACATCTGCGCCGAGTGGGACGGCGGCGGCCTGCCCTCCTGGCTCACCACGGACCCCGACATCCGGCTGCGCACCAGCGACCCCCGCTTCACCGACGCCCTCGACCGCTATCTCGGCCTGCTGCTGCCCCCGCTCCAGCCGCACTTCGCCGCGTCGGGCGGCCCGGTGATCGCCGTACAGGTGGAGAACGAGTACGGGGCGTACGGCGACGACGCCGCGTATCTCGAACACCTGGCCCAGTCCCTGCGCACCCGGGGCGTCGAGGAACTCCTCTTCACCTGCGACCAGGCCAACCCCGAGCACCTGGCGGCCGGCAGCCTGCCCGGCGTTCTCACCACCGGCACCTTCGGCAGCAGGATCACGCACTCCCTGGAGCAGCTGCGCGCCCATCAGCCCGAAGGGCCACTGATGTGCTCGGAGTTCTGGATCGGCTGGTTCGACCACTGGGGCGAACCGCACCATGTGCGTGACGCGGCCGACGCCGCCGCCGACCTCGACCGGCTGCTCTCGGCAGGCGCCTCGGTCAACATCTACATGTTCCACGGCGGCACCAACTTCGGTTTCACGAACGGCGCCAACCACGACCACGCGTACGAGCCCATCGTGACCTCGTACGACTATGACGCGGCCCTCACCGAGTCCGGCGACCCGGGTCCGAAATACCACGCCTTCCGCGAGGTCATCGCCCGCCACGCCCCGGTCCCCGACGAGCCCGCCCCGGTGCCGGCCCCCAAACTCCCGCACACAGCTGTGGAGTTGGGCCGTCGGGCGTCGTTGCTCGCGCACGCGAGCGTGCTGGCCAAGCCGGTGCGTGTCGACGCCGATCCGGTGACGATGGAGGAGCTGAGCCTGCGGGCGGGCTACGTCCTGTACCGCACCACGGTTCCCGTACCCGGCGACGGCGACGGCGACGGCGTGCTGCGTTTCGCGGGCGGTGTCGGCGACCGCGCCCAGGTCTTCGTGGACGGCGCCCCCGTCGGCGTACTCGAATGCGAACGCCACGAAGAGGCCCTGCCCGTGCGGGTCCCGCGGGCCGGAGCCACGCTGGACGTGCTCGTCGAGAACATGGGCGGTGTCAACTACGGCCCGCGCATCGGGTCGCAGAAAGGCCTGCTCGGCCCGGTCACCTTCAACGGCACCGTCCTGCACGGCTGGGACTGTCATCCCCTGGCGCTGGACACGGTGGCCTCGGTGCCCTTCGCCGCGACGGAGATCGAGGGGACCTCGGGGACCCCGGGTGCTCCGGGGAACTCGAAAACCCCGGGAGCCCCGAGAGTTCCGGGAGCTTCGGACGCCGGGCCCGCCTTCCATCACGGCACCTTCGAGGTGCGGGCGCCCGCCGACACGTTCCTCTCGCTGCCCGGCTGGACCAAGGGCCAGGCCTGGATCAACGGTTTCCACCTCGGCCGGTACTGGAACCGCGGCCCGCAGCGCACGCTGTACGTGCCGGCACCCGTCCTGCGCCCCGGCACCAATGAGCTGGTCCTGCTGGAGCTGCAGGCCACGACCGAGTTGCGCGCCCACCTCACCGACACGCCCGACCTCGGACCGGTGAAGCCCTGATGCCCCTTGGCCCGACGTCCCTGCGCGGAGTGCCCCTTCGGTTGCGAGTCACCACGCCCGTCGCGCCGCCGCTCACCGGCCACCTCCCGTTATCCGACGCCCCCGGCGTCCCCGACCCGATCGCGGTCACCAGCCGCTGCCTCACCCGTGGCGGCCGCCCCTGGTTCCCGGTCTCGGGCGAGTTCCACTACACCCGCTACCCGGCCGGGCAGTGGGAGGAGGAACTGCTGAAGATGAAGGCCGGCGGGGTGACGGCCGTCGCGAGTTACGTCATCTGGATCCACCACGAGGAGGCCGAGGGCCGGATCCGCTTCGACGGTGACCGGGATCTGCGGCGATTCGCCGAGCTCTGCGCCCGCCACGGCCTGGACTTCATCCCGCGCATCGGCCCCTGGTCCCACGCGGAGGTACGCAACGGCGGCCTCCCCGACTGGCTGCCGGCCCGCACGAACGCCCCGCGCACCGACGACCCGGCCTACCTGAAACCCGTACGCACCTGGTACGAGGCCATCGCCGGGCAACTGCGCGGGCTCGACCGCGCGCACGGCGGCCCGATCGTCGCGATCCAGATCGAGAACGAACTCTACGATCAGCCCGGCCACCTGCTGACACTGAAGCGCCTGGCACAGGACGCCGGACTGAGCGCCCCGCTCTGGACGTCGACGGCGTGGGGCGGCGTCCAGCTCCCGCCCGACGAACTGCTTCCGCTGTACGGCGGCTACCCCGAGACCTTCTGGACGGAGGCGGACGGCGGCTGGCCCGACACCTGCCGCAAGCACTTCTTCTTCACCCACCAGCGCGACGACGAGGGCATCGGCGCCGACCTGCGCCCGACGACGGTACGCGGCGGCGACCCGGCGGCCCTCGCGGCCCTCACGGACAGGTTCCCCTGGGCGACCTGCGAGTTGGGCGGCGGCATGGCCGTGTCCTACCACCGCCGCCCGCGGGTCGACGCGGCCGACGTCGGCGCGCTCGGCCTCACGAAGATCGGCTGCGGCTCCGTGTGGCAGGGCTACTACATGTTCCACGGCGGTACGAACCCGACCGGCACGCGGACGACCCTCCAGGAGTCCCACGCGACGGGCTACCCCAACGACCTCCCCGTCCTCACGTACGACTTCCAGGCTCCGCTGGGCGAGCACGGCCAGTACCGGCCCTCGTACGACGAACTCCGGCTCCAGCACCTACTGTTGGCCGACTTCGGTCACCTCGTCGCACCGATGGAGTCCTTCCTGCCCGAACGGCAGCCCGCGGGCCAGGACGACCGGGACACCCTGCGCTGGGCGGTCCGGGGTTCGGGGACGTCCGGCTTTCTCTTCGTCAACAACCACCAGCCGCACGAGGCGCTGCCGGCCCACCCGGACACCTCGTTCACGGTCGAGTTCCCGGCGGCGCCCGCGCTCACCTTCCCGAGTGCGCCGGTCACGGTCCCGTCGGGCGCCTACTTCTGCTGGCCGCTCCGCCTCGACGTGGGCGGCCTGCGACTGGACTGGGCCACCGCCCAGCCCGTGTGCACGGTCGACGACGACGGCCGTACGGTTCTGGTACTGGCCGCGACGGACGGCATACCCGTCGAACTAGCCCTGGACGCACGGTTGTTGACGTCGGTCGCGGTGCCCTCCGGGACATGCGCCACGCTCGAAGGCCGGGTCCTGGTCACGGGGCTGCGTCCCGGCACCGACGCCCTGGTCGAGGTGGACATGGCCGATGGCGCACGGGTCGGCCTGCTGGTCCTGGACGCGACGACGGCCCGTACCGCCTACCGGGGCGTCGCCTGGGGGGCCGAACGACTGGTGCTCTGCGATGGCGGTGGCGATGACGGTGGCGGTGTCGTCTTCGACGAGCACGCGGGGGACGGACAGCGCGGAGAAGGCGGACAGGGGGGGCGGAGCGGGCAGGGCGAGGTGCGCGTGCACGGCTCGGCCGCCGGCGAACTGTCGTTCGCCGTGCTGCCCGCGCCGCGGCGGCCTCCGGTGGTGACGGGTGCGAGCGTGCCGGAGACGGCGAGCGTGAGGGAGACGGCGGACGGGGTGTTCACGCGGTACACGGTGCTGGGCGACGGTCAGAACGTGCGGTTCGGCCAGGGCACACGGTTCGGCCAGGACACGCGGTTCGAGGGGGCGTCGGCCAGGCTGGTCAGGGCCGCGGGCCCGGCGCCCGAACCTGTGACAGGCGTGCAGGGCCGGGCGAGCGCCCCCGCCGACAAGTACTACGACACGGCCGCCGCCGAGTACGCCATCGCCCTTCCGGACGGACTGCCGCTCACCGGAACCCTCCTGCGCGTCCACTGGACCGGAGACGTGGCACGCGCCTACGTGGGCGACACACTCGTGGCGGACCAGTTCTACGCGGGGCGCGTCTGGGACATCGCCCTGGACCGGCTCCCGGCGTTCGCTCTTCGTGGCGAGGGGCTGCGGCTGAGAGTGCTGCCGCGGCACGCGGACGCCCAGGTGTACGTAGCGACGGAGGCGGCCGGGGCCGACGCCGAGGGTGACGCCGGGGGCGCAGTGGCGGCGGTCGGTCACGTCGAGTGGGTGTTGGCCCGCACGTGGGTGGCCCGGTCGGGCTGAGCGCGCCGAGCCACCCTCCCGCCCGGCGGCCTATCCTGTGGGCCAGCCGGGCGGGGCACGACCGCCGGGACGAACCACGGACCCGAAGGACCTCACCCGCCATGACCCGAAGTGCCGGTGACGGCGCGCCGCCCCAAGGACCTGGACCGCACAAGGACCTCCCGAAGGGCCGCAGCCGGCGCAACTTCGCGGGAGCGCGCCCGGTGATGGACGACGTGGCGCGGATGGCCGGTGTCTCCAAGCAGACGGTGTCCCGCGTACTGAACGACAACCCGGCCGTCCGCCCCGAGACCCGCGAGGTGGTCCTGACCGCCATGCGTACCCTCGGTTACCGCCCGAGCCGCAGCGCACGTTCCCTGGCCAGTGGCCGCACCCGCATGCTTGGCGTGATCTCCTTCGACGCGGCCCGCTTCGGCCCCGCGTCCATCCTGACCGCGATCAACACCGCGGCCCAGGACGCCGGTTACCTGGTGAGTTCCATCGCGCTCGACACGGCCGACCGGGCCACCGTCGTACGTGCCGTGGACACGCTGTCGGCCGAGGGCGCGGACGGAGTGATCGCCATCGCCCCGCAGCGCTGGGTGGGCAAGGCGCTGGCGGAGGCACAGCTCGACACCCCGCTGATGGTCCTGGAGAACGACCTCGGCAAGGACGCGTCGTTCGTCACGGCGGACAACTGGGCGGGTGCCCGCAAGGCGACCGAGCACCTCCTGGACTTCGGCCACGCGACGGTCTGGCACATCGCGGGCCCCACCGGCTGGCTGTCGGCGGACCGCAGGGTGGAAGCCTGGCGGGCCACGCTGAAGGCGGCGGGGGTCCCGGTTCCCGAGCCCCTCATCGGCGACTGGAGCGCCGACTCGGGCTATGAACTGGGCCGCCAACTGGCAGGCCGTCCCGACGTCACCGCGATCTTCGCCTCCAACGACCAGATGGCCCTGGGTGTGCTGCGAGCCCTCCACGAGTCGGGCCGCCATGTCCCCGACGACGTCAGCGTCGTCGGCTACGACGACATCCCCGAGGCCGCGCACCTGCTGCCCCCGCTGACCACCGTCCGCACCGACTTCCCCGAGATCGGCACGCGTTCCCTGCGGCTGCTCCTGTCCCTGCTGGACGGCCCGCCGGAACCGGCGATGGACCGGGTCGTACCGGTCGAACTGATCGTGCGCAGAAGTACGGGCCCGGCGCCGGGAGCGCGGATCAGATGACTGGACGGGCACTTCGGCGAGATAAGGGCGAGGGCGGACCGGCTGATTGCCGCGGGTCTCGCCGAGCGTCGGACCAACCCGGTCAACCGCCTCGAGACTCTGCTTCAGCTCACGGGGGAGGGACGGCGCACGGACGAGGACGTGGCCGCCCGTCGGCGTACCGAGATCGCCACGACCGTCGAACGGTTCACCCCGGAACAGCGGACGGCGATCATCGAGGCGCTGACCGCCTTCAACGAGGCGGGCGGCGAGCCCCCGGTCCCGGAGGACACGGAACCACACCCCCTGGGCTGGGTGGATACGACAACGAGGCCCGACGCCTGAACCCGTCCCAGCCCCTCTACTCGTACGTTCCTGCGTGTGCGTGTGCGTGTGCGGCTCCGCGGGCTCAACCGACGCTCGGGCTGGGTGTCGGTGTCGGGGAGGTCGTGTTGACGTCCAGCCCCGGCGGCTCCTTGAGAACGAGGACCGGCGCGCCGGCCTGCGGCGCGGGCGGGGTCATCTCGGCCTTGGGAAGCTTCGGCGGGCTGGTCTGCTCGAAGTTGACCTGGTCGTAGTTGACCAGTTCGGTCTTCTCCAGCACCGTGATGTGGTCGAGGACGGTGTCGTTCGCCAGGTCGGCAAGCTCACGGATCATGGAGTTCTTGGTGTTCGCGCGGATCTTGGCGATAACCGGGAAGATCTGCCCGTGCGTTATGCGCATGATGTTCACCGCGGTCGTGTCGAACTGCTTGCCGGTGCTCCCGTCCACGGTCGCCACGAACTGCTGCTGTTGCGGGCTGGCCTGGTTGGGCAGGGTGAGACCCAGCTCCGGGGCGATCTTCCGGCACAGCTCGTCAAGTCCGGAGTGCCCCGCGACCAGATGTTTTCCGGCCTCCTTCATCGCGGGGGTCGTACCTCGCTCCATGGCCATGAGACCGAGCGGATGTTCCCACAAGCCGGCGGCCCGAACCTTGACCACGAAGTCCCGGTCGGCCTCGGTCAGCGGCCCGTACCGGGTGTTGGAGATGATCCGGTCCTGACTGGTCGCCGTGTTCTCCACGCCGAGCATGGCCGGATAAGCGAGCGCGGCGAGGGTCACGACCAACCCGCCGACCACGAATACGGTCCCTGCCGTGCGTTGCGTGACACGCATGCTTCCTCCTGAAGTGAACGGCTCGGTCCACTTGAGGTACGTACGAGACCCGCAAGATAATCACTGTCCAGGATAAATTTTGCACTCTAGATCTTGATGAAGGTGACGCGCCCGCAGCAGAGCGGGCGAGGTCCTCGGGGTCAGAGGTGAGAACGGTGATGGGTCCGGGGGGACGGCCGGTGCCGTGGTGCCACGGCCGGTTTCGAGACCGCACGGGTGAGAGCGCCGCGCCCCCGTACCGGGTGCATGCCGGGTCGCCACCGTGGTGGACCGCGAACAACAACGAATCCGCTGGCACACCGGGCATCTGTGAACCGAGGCGATTCGGAACTACTTGGGTCATTCGCCGCTGTAGAGCCTGTCCAGATCCACTAGTTGGATGGTGCGGTCGTGTTCGGCGGCTTGGCGGAGTTCGTTGGTGAAGCCTGCACCGCTGAAGCAGACAAGGCGTGTCTGCTCCGCCGATGTGGTGTCGCGGGCGTGGCGGAGTGCGCGGATGTGCCGCAGGCGTTGCAGGTGGCTGACGCCCATGGTGTCGTTCCATTTGGCTTCGCCGATGGCGAGCAGGGCTTCGCTGTCGGAGCCGCTGTCACCGTGTCCGAAGACAGCGACGTCGACTTCGTGGCTGGTTTTGGCGGCGGGGTCATTGACGGTGCCTGCGGCGACCCGGGTGGGGTGGCCACCGTAGGTTTCGTCGGCGGCGTGCCAGCGGGCCCACTCGCGGCAGAGGGTTTCGAAGTGGGGGCCGAGGACTTTGCTACGGAAGGTTGTCTGGGCGCGTTTCCAGACGGCGGTGGCGCGGCCGGGGCGCTCCAGGTCGCCCCAGTTGGGGCGCATTACGGAGTGGTAGAAGGTGACGAGAGGCTCCGCGATGCGGTATGCGGAGCGGTTCCTGCGAAACGCGTCGGGTTCATGGCGGATGAGGCCGACGTCTTCGAGGACGGTGAGCGAGTGGGCGAGGTCGGTGGACTTGCGGCCGAGGTAGTCGGCGATGCCGCCGCGTGCGGCGTTGCCGGAGGCGATGGCGGCGAGTACGGAGTGGTAGAGCGCGGTGTCGTGGAGCTCGGGTTCTTCGGCGAGGAGGTAGCGGGCTTCGCGGAAGAGGGGGCGGCCGGGGTTGAGCACGGCGCGGGTGACCCAGTTGTCGAAGTCGTCAGGACCGGCAGGGGAGTCGCCCTGTGTGAATTCGCGTCGGTAGGCGGGGGTGCCGCCGACGATGGCGTGGGTGAGGGCTGCGGTACGGGGGTCGGCGATGTCCCAGAACTGCGCGGCGAGGCGGTAGTCCAGGGTGGGGACGACGAGTTCGAGGCCCGCCCGGCCGCGCAGGGGGGCGTTGCCGGAGAGCAGGCGGCCCATGAAGGACAGGGCTGAGCCGCACAGCAGGAGTCGTACGGGCGTGTTGTCGCGGCGTGCGGCGGGGTCCAGGGCGCGCTGGATGATGGACGGCAGCGCGGGCGAGGCCTTGGCCAGGAAGGGGAACTCGTCGATCACGGCGATCGTGGGGCCGTCGGTGGCGATCCGCATGAGCCGGGCGATCGCCTCGTCCCAGTGGGCGAAGCGGAAGGGCCCTGGCTCGTCCAGGTAGGCGGCGAGGGCTTCGCCGAATTGCCGGAGTGCGTCGGCCTCGGTGGTTTCGGTGGCGGTGAACATGAAACCGCCGGAGGAGCGGGTGATGCCGTCGAGGAGGAAGGTCTTGCCCTGGCGCCGACGCCCGGAGACGACACCCAGGGTGGCCTCACGGCCGGGGTAGGCGGCGAACCGGGTCAGCTCGGTCCACTCGAAGTCCCGGTCGAACATCTCGGCAGGCTTGTCCGCCAGCATCACTCTCTCCTCACTATGGATAGGCTCGCTTATTATAGCTGGAGTTATACATATACTCCCACTCGCTCGGCCCTGGGCGACTTGCGCAGCGCCTTCAGCTCTTCGCGTCTATGGGCGAGGGTGCTTACCTTCGGATGAGGGTGAGATGCGCCCGCACCGCCTTGCCGATGGCGGACGCGGGTCGACTCCCCAGCGTCCGTCGCGTCGACTGGAAGCAGTCCCCGCCCAGACTCCTCCGTGGGTGCGACGGCGCATGCGAGAGGCGGTCGCTCGCCCCGGGGATCGGCTGCCTCGACACGGAGGGTGTCCGGATCTTCGGCGTCCACATCGTGCCGACCAGCGACATGGTCACTCAGTTGGCCGACCGCCTGGCCCGAAGCGGCATCGCCCCGACGGAGATCACACAGGACGGACCGAGGGGCGACCAGGGCGTCCACATTGGCACCATGTACCGCTTCAAGGGACTGGAGTACCGCTGCCTGATCATCGCCGGGGTGGCCGAAGGGCTTGTGCCCCGGTCTTCCGTGGACGCCTGGGAGCACACCGACCCGACCCGCCACCAGCGGGAAGCCCTCACGCTCGGACCTTGTCTTGGTGGCTACGGCCATGGTTCAGATTGGGATGACTCCGCGGTTGGCGGCCCTGCGGCGGAAAGCACCGAAGGGGATTGGCACCGCAGGCGAGAGTCGATGCTTAGACCTTGATGACGGTGATGCGAGAGCCGCACAGGGTGGTTAGATCCTCGGGGTCTGAGGTGAGGATCGTCGTCGGACCGGGGGCAGCGAGGGCCATGGCGCTGAGCATGGCATCGATGGCGTACTTGTGACCGTGTAGCCCGGCGTTGGCGAGGAGGGTGGCGGCGTGACGGGCGATGGGCTCGGTGACCGGTTCGATGACAAGGCGGGGCAAGGTCCATTCCAGGGCTGGGCGATTGATCCGTGGGTGAATCACTTCCACGAGGGTGGCCGCGGATGTGATCACCCGCAGGTCATCGGCGCGGGCGAGGGCGAGCCAGCCAGTGACCGCGCGGTCGCGCAGGACAGCCTTGGCCAGCCCTTCTCTGTCGAGGATCAGGGTGCCGCCGGGGGTGGCCGGGGAGGGGGTCACGTGGCGTTCGCCCCACCTTGGGTCTGTTGCTCTCGGGTTTGATGGAGTTGGTCGCGCAGAGCCTGAATCTCTTCGTCGGTGATGGGGCCGTGTTCGGCCTCCGCGACCGTGATGAGTTCGTTGAGGTTGTCCCGCTCGATCTGGCGGGCAACGGCTGCGGCGACGTAGGCGGACAGTCCGGAGGGGCCACTGCGGGCCTTGGCGGCTTCGGCGATATCTCGTGGCATGGTGATCGAGTACTTGCCGGTAGGCTCACTCATGCTACCTATCCTACCAAGCATCCTCCCCCCGTCGAACGGGGCTGCCAGAGAGATTCGCCGCGATGCTGCTCCGACCCGAGCTCGAATCTGGGGATGGTGATCCCCGCAGCTCAGGCAGGCACCCGAAGCTCCTGGCCCCGACGAGTTGATCTGGTCAGTCGCCCGTCCAGGACCCAGCATCTTTGACGTGCAGAACGTGGGCGGAGCCGCTCAGTGGGGTCCGTCCAGCGGGGTGAGCAGGACGATCGGGAGTTCGCGGTCGGTCTTCTGTGCGTAGTCGTCGTAGAGCGGGAAGATGTTCACCATCTGGGCCCAGAGGGGTGCGCGCTCGGCCGAGGACACGACGCGGGCGCGTGCGGTGAACCGGCGGGTGCCGACCTGCACGCCGACGCTGGGGTCCGCCGCGAGGTTCATGAACCATGCCGGGTCCTCCTCGGCGCCGCCCTTGGAGCCGACAACGACGTAGTCGCCGCCCGAGGTGCCGTAGATCAGGCAGGTGCGGCGAGGCGTACCGGTCCGGCGTCCGGTGGTGGCGAGCACGAGGGTGCGTACGCCGTTGTTCTCATGGCCTTCGGTGCCGCCCGAGGCCAGGTACGTGCGGGTGTGCTCGGCGACCCAGTCCCACTGCGAGTCAGTGGCGCGGTCGAGGTCCTCGGCGATGGCCATGGCGGCTGTCCTTCCGGTACGTGGGACGGCGCGGCCACGCCGGCCGCATCTGCCCCTGGGACGGAGCCGCCACGCCGGTCTCGACATCCCGGCCGCATCTTTCGCCGAGAACCTCCAGCCCCAGCCCTGCGGGCACCCGGGTCAAGGCCGTCCAAACGCCGACCCTCGGCGACCGACATGAGGTTGGAAAGCCTCATTCCAAGCGTGCTCCAACGCGGTCCAGTCGGTACCAGTCAGTGTGTGGTGAGGGTCGGGCAGGCTGACCGGTGACGGTTCGTTGGTATCCGTCACGTGATCTGCCACAGGGGAGCGGAGTACTGCTTCGGGTGGCTGCTGATGAGGAGCTGGCGCAGGTCCTCGCGCTGGGAGCCGTTGAGGTTCAGGGCCTCAGTGAGGTGGCGGAATGTGGTGTAGGTGACTCCGCGGCTGCGAGCTTCGCCCTCGAACCGGCCGAGTTGGGTCAAGACGGTCTGCGGTACCAAATCCGTGGGCGCTTGATCCTTGAGCCATGCGGCTTTGTTGCGCTCGTAGTCGATTTCCGAGTAGCCGCAGATTTCGCGGCTGTAGGCCTCGACCTCGTCCAGGGTCTCGGTCGTCATGATGGCGCGAGCCAGCTGATTACGGCTGACGGCGTCGTCCAGGTCGACCTCGTGGACTGTCGGACCCTCATCCGTGAGCGCGATGGGGAGGCCGGCGTCTCGGACCTCGCAGGTGCCGCGCACTCCTCGGGCGGTGGCGGCGAGCATCCCCGTGGTCTCCGAGGGGTGCCATTCCAGGACTGAGGTGACCCGCTCCACGTCCTCCGCGGTGAAGGTGTGGATGAGGGTGCCGAGCAGACCGCGCAAGTCATCGAGAGGAAGTTCGCCATCCAGCCCAGGGCCTGCGACCAACAACCGAACGGGCGCGTTCACTTGGCAGCAAGCCGCGAGGGTGAGGTGCGCATCGTGCCGATTCCACCGCCGCTCGTACGGCTGCTCCGGGAGCACCTGAAGGAGTTCGGCACGGCGAAGGACGGCCGGCTCTTCGCCAGTGAGCGAGGCAACGTCGTAGCTGCGTCGTCGTACTCACGAGTGTGGAAGCAGACACGAGAGCTGGCGCTCCTGCCGGAACAGGTCTCGTCCGTGCTCGCCTTCCGTCCGTACGACCTTCGGCATGCGGGCGTCTCGCAGTGGCTCAACTCCGGAGTTCCGGCAACGGACGTGGCCGCTCGCGCGGGTCACTCGGTCGATGTGCTGCTCAAGATCTACGCGAAGTGCATCGACGGCCAGGAGCACGAGATCAATGACCGGATCTTGAAGGGTCTGGGGGAGGAGGACGACACCGGAAAGTGAAGCGGTCCGCAGGACCGATGGACGTGGGCCCTGGAGAGATCCGGGGCTTTCGTCATGTTCGGAGGCTGGACCGCTCGGCTCGATTGGAGCGGTCGGACAATCGGCGAGCGGCGTGAGGCCTAAATTACGGCTGTGCATCCCCTTCACTTCCAGAACTCGAAGGAGCAGGGCATCAATGTCTACCGCTACCTTCCAGGCACGCAGGCAGCCGTAACCCGTCACTGGCCGGGTCTGTCCCAAGACTGGCCGCCCGAGCCGACTCCCTTCACTGAGTACGCGGTGAACAACAACAATATGGAAGAGGTGGCTGTTTACACCGGTCTGGTCTGGCGGTTGACCGCGGGGCTGGCTCGATACGCGATTCCTACTTACTACCGAGACGAGGCCGCACAGGCCTTGGGGCGCGAACCGGTACTCGTCGACTGGGAGTACGCCATCGAAGCCGAGGATCCGCACGCGGTTCGTGACAACGGCTTCGTCCCAGGACGCTCAACTGCCGATAGTCGTCGGCCGGATGCCTGGAAGGACGTCCATCGCGCTGGGCTGTTCGATCTCTCAACACCCCGAGATCTTGTTCGTCTGCTGCATGCCGTCCTGTTGGACGCGTGCTCAGAGATCACGGTCTTTGCGGTTGCCCCCGGCCCCGCCCGGCGGAAGGATCTCGTCGCCTCGCTGTCCGGCTCGTCCAGGCCTAGCCTGCGCTCGGTCATCAGGGACGCGGACGTCTTCGTCGACCTGACCATCGGCAGTGACGTCGACTACTACGACGCGATCACGGTTGCCTCGCAAGCTGACCTCCAACCACGGCTTGACGCGTTGGCGAACGACTTCGCACGACGGATCGAGGTCTTTGAAGGCCGCGTAGACAGCCTGGCTGACATGGAGGCTTTCCTCGGGGTCGTCCCCGAGCTGTCAGGGATCGACCTGAATGCCAAGTGAACGTGCGTGCCGGGCGTCGAATGCCACCGGAAACGGAGTCTTCTACGGCGCCTGAGCTTCGGAAAGAGTGCCCAAGATCAACACGCTATTACAACGTGATCACTGTCATCGGGCTGATTTCGGCGGCATTCGACTGCACAAACGCCAAGACCCCGTCCTCAGCTATAGCGCTGATGGCGGGGTCTCTGGGCACCTGATCCAAGGTGCCCCCGGCAGGATTCGAACCTGCGCACACGGCTCCGGAGGGCATGATCAGCTAGAGCTGCATTGTGCGTTTGACCTGCGGAAACGCGGTATCAAGATCACGTAGGCGAGATTTTCACTCGCCACTCACTCGGAGGGGCTTCTGAACCCGACGTACAGGGCCGCGCTGCTGGGCAGCCATGGGATCCTTGACGACGAGCAGCAGAGAGACGCGAGAGGAGCCGAAGTGTCGGAGGCCAGTCCACGCGGAACCTACTTGGTCATCTCGGAGGCACTGCGGAAGGCGATCGAAGAGGGTGAGATCAGCGACACCCTGCCGTCCGAGGCTGATCTCATGCGCTCGCACGGCGTCTCTCGCAACACCATCCGTCGCGCCCTCAAGGTCCTCGAAGCCGAGGGCGCCGTTGAGTCCGCCCCAGGGATCGGCTGGCGCGTAGCCCGGGGTGGCGACCGCCGATCCCTTCCGGAGCGGATGACTGACGTGATCGCTGAAGACTCGCTGGCGATCGGCGATACGTATCCGTCTGAAGCGAAGCTCTGTGAGCGCTTCGGCGTATCTCGTACGGCGGTGCGCCGCGCGCTTGCCCAGATGGAGGGAACCGGCTTGCTCGCCACCGTTCATGGCAAGGGGCGCACCGTACGCGCTCTCCCGGCGCCATCCGTCCGGCCGTAGCCTTGGCCGTCATGGGACTGAATGAGTGGGCGTACTCGCTCTCCGAATCGCTGCTGTCCGATCCGCTGCCGCGCCGGTGGGCGCACTCCCTCGGGGTCGCCAAGCGTGCTCGTTCCCTGGGGACGATCCTTGGCGACGATGCGGAGCTGCTGGAAGCAGCCGCCGTGCTGCACGACATCGGATACTCGCCGAGCATCGCTGCCACTGGCTTTCACCCGCTGGACGGGGCCCGGTTCCTCCGAGACCAGGAAGCGGCGGACGAACGGGTGGTCTGCCTCGTGGCCCATCATTCCTGCGCCCTCTTGGAAGCTGAGGAGCGCGGACTGAGGCATGAACTGGAGAGCGAGTTCGAGCTAGAGCGCCCCGATCTCGTTGACGCTCTGCTTTTCTGCGACATGACGACGACGCCGGACGGGACGCACACCACGCCGGCCGATCGGCTTGACGAGATTGTGCAGCGGTACGGACCCGACACGATCGTCGGACGCTTCATCCAACGTGCGGCGCCGGAGATCTACGCAGCCGCGGAACGGGTTGAGGGCCGCCTGGCCAAGGTGGCTGCTGGAGATCAGCCGATGTAGGGCTCATGGCGGGAGTCGTCCAGGCCGTGCTGGATGCGCAGCCGCATGGACGGGTGAATGTTCAGGTCGTCGAGGTCCGCTGGGTCAACCCAGCGGACCTCTTTCGATTCGCTGCTTGTACGCAGAGATCCGCCGGTTGGGTGGGCGCGGAAGCAGATCGAGAACTGCTGCCGTACCTCTCCATCGTCGTACGCCAGGACATGCTCAGGGTTGGTGTAGAGCCCCACGATGCTGTCGATCTGGACAGTGATCCCGGTTTCCTCCACCACCTCCCGCACCACCGTGTCACCGATACTCTCCCCGATGTCGTGGCCCCCTCCGGGGAGTGCCCACAGGTCGTTGTCGGTCTTATGGATGACCAGAAGCCGCCCGTCGTCGTCGAGGACGACTGCTGTGACCGAGGGCACCACGGAGTTGGCTTTGGGCGCGTTCGGATCGCGGAAATAGTCGATTCGGCTCACGCTTGCAGACCTCCGCAATCGGCGGGTGAAGTGATGGGCCTGGCAGTCTCCCAGACCCGTTCGATGCTCTCAGCGTACGCATCGAACAGTTCGCCCCCTGGTACGCGCTGAATGTGCAGCACCGGGGCCATGTACGCCCCGACCCCGTACAGGTGGCCGTTGGCCAGCATCTCGTCATCGGCCCGGTAGATCGAGTTGTAGAGCGTGGTGCTGTGGAGTCGGAACTCGACTCCGGGGAGTCCGAACAACGGGCTGTAATTTATGAGGGCGTTTCGAATCTTGCTGGCCATGGCCGGTCCGATTCCCTCATCCTCGCCACGCACGGCCACGGCAGGGCTGCCTGGATCTCCGAGCATGAAGCGGATGCGCACGCCGGCCGATGACTTCTCCTTGACGACTCGGTGGAACGCGGGGTCCTCAGTGAGCCAGAAGCCCGAGTACACGAGCACGTCGAAGCACTCGCGTGCTTGCGCATAGAGCTGTGGCCACAGCCGGTTCGGCACGACAGACCGGTGTGGATACAGCTTGATCAGCTCAGCGTTCCCAGTCTCGGTGACCTCGGCTGATGTCCGCTCCTCGGGCCACAGGTAGGACACCTCACATTGCAGTAGCGAGGCAGCCGCGTACTGGAAGCGCCGGTAGGGCTTGCGCTTCGGATCACCGATCCAGCGCTCAACCGTCTTGGCCGACACCCCCAAGCGCGCGCCCACTTGATCGAGCGTCATGCCGCTCTCGACGATCGCGCCTCGGAGCCTCTCGTTGGCCATGTCGTGCTCTCCCCCCGGCTGGGACGACTTGGGACGACTTCACCGTAGCGAAGTCGTCCAAGGGCTGTACACGTACGGGGTCGATCGTCTTCGCCTCTGAGGCCAAGCTGTAAGCACATCGACAGCGAGGGACTCGCAGAACCGAACAGCCGAAGGGCTTGACGGAGCGAATCTCTCTCTGCATGATGAGGAACACGTAATACATGTACCTCATTGCGACAGTGCCCGTCTGAACCGGCGGAGCCGCACGAAACCGCAGTACCCGCACCAGCCGGAAGAACCGGGAAGGCGACGTTGTCGCACGCCAACGGGCTGGGAGTGGTCGTTTCTTGAGAACTGAAACAGAGTGCCAAGAACGAGTGATTTTGGCTGCTGATGCCTCCCCTGTGGAGGCGTCAGCAGCAATGACCACTCGTCTTCGACGAGCGGTCGCCGTGGCCCGGATTCCTGGGGTCGCACGGCTTGCTCAGCACATTCCTGCCGGGGTGGCCGCCTCTCGCCAAAGACCGAGGCTGCCCCGGCTCCCTTCGTTGTCAGGAGAACTTCCATGCATACGTACATCGGCCGCCAACAGGCCACCACCCCCGAGGACTTCGCGGAACTGGCGCTCGGTACCCCGGTTGAGCTGTGGCTCGGGGTCGAGGGCGAGAGCGACGAAGAGCGCGCGGCCCGTCTGGACGCGGCGCGCGACATCCTCGCCGACGACCCGGGCCTGCCCGACGGTCTGATCCGCATGGTCGCGCAGGTCATCGCCGACAACCCGGACTTGTTCGACGTCATCCCGCTGGTCCGCCCCGCCCGCCGACGCATGATCCGCAAGGGGGTGGCGGCATGAGGGCCATGGCCCCCGCTCCTGAGGTGCTGGCTGACCACACCGGCAAGCCGCGCCCCGTCGTGGCCATGCCGGGGCTGACCTACGAACAGACCCGGCTGGGCGTTGCCTTCCACGAGGCGGGGCACGCCGTGCTGTCCCTGGCGTACGGCATGCGCGTGATCACCAGTGAGGTCATCGCGTGGACCGACGACACGGGCCGGGTGACCGTCACCGGTAACACCGCCTGGCAGGCACAGAACACCCCGCCGTGGCACTTCGCCGCTCAGGCTGCCGCCGGGGAGATCGCACACGTCACCTATCTGATGGTGTCCGGGCTGTGGACCCCGGAGCGCGCCGCTGCGGGTGCGGCCGTCCATGACCGCGAGCACGCCATCGAGGTACTGGCTCAGGCGGGCTACCGGCTCGGCCGTCGCCATGTTCCCGAGGGCGGCAAGTCCTGGGGGATGGTGCGCGGGATGGCCCGCCGCAAGGCCGGTCACCTGTGGGGCGAGATCCGCACCGTGGCGCACGCCATGGATGCGCGCACCGTCCTGACCGGCGATGAGATCGCCGCCCTGACCGGTCTGGTCAACGCGCGGGGAGGTGCGGCATGAGCGAGAACCTGACGCTGGACGAGGTGGCCGTGCCGCTGCGCGCGCTGCGTCTGCTGGCCACCGACTTCGGGCACCTTCCCGCGCCGACCGTGCACGTGTCGACCATCTACCCGGAGCGGCTTGAGCTGGTGTTCTACGACGACCTTGCCGGTTTCGAGGCGTGGCGGGAGGCCCTGGGTATCGTCCCGGACGCGGTGATCTACCGCGTGCACAACGACGGCCGGACGGGAGTCCTGCGCGCGGACGCCGACCATGCGGGCGCCACGGTGCTCCTGACGGCTTACGCGGACGTCGTCGCCCCGGTGCCGGTCGGGGGTGCGGCATGACGACTACGACTGCGCAGAGCATCGAGTTTTCGGGTGTGCCGCCGCTGACGAAGCCGGAGATGGGGCTCGCCGGTGTCGGCGCGCTCGGCGCGGCCGGTGTGGGCGCGCTCGGGCTGGTCGCTTCCTTCGCTGCCGTCTCTGAGGCAGCGGCCCGGTGGGGGTTCACCTCGCCGTGGATGCTGCCGGTCGGTATCGACGTGGCCATTCCGGTGTTCACCGTGGCCAACCTGCTGTTGATCCGGATGGACATGGCGCTGGCGTGGGTGCGGTTCGTGCCCTGGGTGCTCACCCTGATCACGTGCGGGCTGAACGTCGCTGCCGGACACGAGGTGTGGGCGAAGGTCGCGCACGGCACGATGCCGCTGCTGTGGGTGGTGTTCTCCGAGATCGGCGCGCACATCTACGCCGTGCGGATCGGCGCGGCCACCGGACGCCGCATGGAGAAGATCCGGTTCTCCCGCTGGCTGCTCGCCTTCCCCTCCACCTTCGCGCTGTGGCGCCGCATGACGCTGTGGGAGATCACCTCCTACAGCGAGGCACTGGCGCGGGAGAAGGACCGGCAGTTGGCCCGCGCGGACCTGCGCGAGCGCTACGGCTGGAAGTGGCACTGGAAGACCCCGCGGCGCGAGCGCGTGATGCTCCGCATGGGCCACCTCGCCCCCGGCATCGAGCCGGACGCTCCGGCGCCGCCCGCGCCGGAGAAGCGGCCGGCACAACCGGCCGCCTCCAAGCAGCGCCCGCCCCGACAGGACAAGGCGAAGGCCAAGGGCACACCGCAGCGCACCTTTGAGGAGCTGCTGAGCGAGGCTCGCGCGCTCACCGCCCCGTGGACGGATGCGGAGCTGAACGGCGAAGCCATCCGTACCGCGGTGCACTGCTCAGCCGCCAACGCCCGCAAGCTCCGCGACGCGCTGAAGACCGAGCGAGTCGAGGGCCGTCCGCTGCACTCCGTGGACGACCCGGAGGGCGAGACACCGACGGCTGAGGCCGCCTGATGTCCGCGGCCTGGGGAAAGTGCTTCGACCCGAACGGCGCCCGCTACGGCGTGCCCACCTACCCATGGCGCCTCGCCCCGGACGGCTACGCCACGCGTCGCCAACTCCGAGCGCGGGGGATGCGGCCGGGCGGTCAGCCGATCGCGGCACAGGTGATGCGGGCCAACCGGCGCGCCGGAGGCGTCCGTGTCGCCTACCTCTACCGCCTCGACCTGGCCAAGCCGGTCCGGCCGATGACGTCGCGCAAGTGGGGCGCGCTCGCGCTGGCGATGCTCGCCCGCCGAACCTGCCCGAGCTGCCTGCTCGATGTCGGTTACTGCATCCCCACCTCGTACGGCGTCTGTGGCCTGTGCATCGCCCTCGAAGAACAGCGCGCCGCCTGACTGCTCAACCACTCTCGCGCGGGGTCCGGTCGCCCACCTCCTACAGCGACGGCCGGACCCCGCCTTTCCTCCCCTTGGAAGGAACCACCTCAGTGAACCAGCCCGACGACAATGAACTGTTCAACCGGCTCGAAGCCGAGATGACGGCCGACTCCGGCGCGGACGTGGTCGACCTCGACAAGGCCCGATCCGCCCGCGACCAGTCGGCCGACCCGATCGCCCCCGCCTCGCCCGACTCGACCCCCGACCGGTCGCCCGACCCGGGCGCCGACCCGTCGGCCGACTCGGGCGATGACGAGTCGGAGGGTGAGTCGGCCGTGATGGTCGACTCGGCCGCGCCGACCGGTCCGGGTCTCATGGACCGGATCCGGGGCGCCCGTCGGCGCGACGTCGTCCCGGCATGGGCGAAGTCCAAGCCGGAGTTCCTGACCGCGCTCGGCTGGCTCGGTGGCTATGCCGGGCACTCCGTTGCCTTCCACATGGTCCGCCTGCCCTGGTACTCGATCCGCCTCGCCTTCCAGGCTCCGGCCGGAGCCGCCAAGTTCGTTGGTGGCGCCATGCGGTGGGTGGCCGACTCGGAGGGCGACCCGCTGCGGCAGGTCGCCGCCCGGCGCGAGGATGTCGAGCAGTACCTCAAGCTGTCCCGGCAGCGCGACAACCGGGTCAAGCTCCGCGGCATCCTCATGGTGCTCGGGCTCATCCTCGGGCCCGTGCTCGCGCTCGTGTTCTACGTGCTCGCCCCCGCCTGGCTGACCGCGCTTGCTTTCGCGGTGCTCACGGCCGGACTCGGTTTCCTCGGGGCCCCGTCTGACAAGCCCGTCATCTCCCGCGCCGTCGTGACGACCGAAGTCGAGCGGCTCACCTCCGGCATCGTGGAACGGGCGTTGGGCGCGCTCGGCATCGCTGAGATCAACAAGGCGCTCGGCAAGGGCGGGGAAGGTATCAAGTTCCCCGCGCCGATCACCCGGGACGGTCCCGGCTGGCGCGCGGATGTCGACCTGCCGTACGGCGTCACGGTGCCGGACGTCCTGGACCGGCGCGAGAAGCTCGCCTCCGGCCTGCGCCGCCCGCTCGGGTGCGTGTGGCCGGAGCCGGTTGCCGACGAACACGCCGGCCGGATGATGCTGTGGGTCGGGGACCGTGCGCTGAACAAGGTGCCCTCGCCCCCGTGGCCGCTGGCCAAGTCGGGTTCGGCGTCGCTGTTCAAGGCGCTGCCGTTCGGTACCGACCAGCGCGGGAGGAACGTCGACCTCACGCTGATGTACGACAACGTCCTGATCGGCGCCATGCCCGGCATGGGCAAGACGTTCTCGCTGCGTACGCCGCTGCTGGCCGCGGCGCTGGACGTGCTCGCGGAGCTGCTGGTCTGGGAGTTGAAGGGCACCGGTGACCTGGAGCCGCTGACGAAGGTTGCGGCCGACTACGGCTCCGGCCCGGACGACGACACGGCCGCCGCGGCGCTGGATTCGATCCGTTATGTCTACAAGGACCTGGAGCGCCGCGCCAAGGTCATCAGCAGTCTGCCCAAGGACAAGTGCCCGGAGAACAAGGTCACCCCGCAACTGGCCGCGAACCGCTCGCTCGGGCTGCACCCGCTCGTGCTGGCCATCGACGAATGCCAGGAACTCTTCTCGCACGAGAAGTACGGCAAGGAAGCCGGATCGCTGTGCACGTCCATCATCAAGCGCGGCCGTGCCCTGGGGGTGATTTTGCTGCTGGCCACGCAGCGTCCGGACAAGGATTCGCTGCCCCCGGCCATCAGCGCGAACGTCGGTACGCGGTTCTGCCTGCGGGTCATGGGCCAGTTGGAAAACGACATGATCCTGGGCACGTCGAACTACAAGAACGGCATCCGCGCTACCTCGTTCACCAGGTCCGACAAGGGCATCGGTTACCTGGTCGGCGCCTCCGACGACCCGCAGATCGTGCGCGGCTACTACATGGACAACCCCGCCGCGGATGCCATCTGTGAGCGGGCCCGCAAGGCCCGCGTCGAGGCGGGCACCTTGACCGGCCTGGCTGCTGGCCAGCAGCCGGAGCGGCGCGAGGCGGTTGACCCGCTGCTGGACGACATCCTCGCGGTCAGTGCCGCGGATGAGGCCAAGCCGTGGAACGACGTCACGGTCGAGCGGCTCGCGGAGCTGCGGCCGGAGAAGTACGGCGCGTGGGCCGAGATGGAGCCCGCCGACAAGGCGCGGCAGCTCACCGCGGCCCTGAAGCCGTACGGCGTGACCACCGGGCAGGTGGCCCGCCGCATCAAGGGCAAGACCGTCAACCGGACCGGCTTCGAGCGCGCCCACATCGTCACGGCGATTGCGGAGCGTGACCGTAAGCGGGACGCGGGCTGACCGTCCGGGGTCTCTAGCGCTAGAGGAGTGACCCTCTAGCGCTAGAGACCCCGCTAGCACCCCATACCGCGTCTGATCAGGTTGCTAGCCGATAGCGGCCCACCTGCGCAAACCCTGGAAACCCGCCTGGAAGGGCCCGTGATGACCCCTGCCCTGCTCGCTATCACTCTCCTGTTCGGTGTCACGTTCTGTTACGTCGCGGTGTGTGCTGGCTCGCCGTTCGGCAACTGCCGCAAGTGCTCCGGCTGGGGCTTCGCGATGAAGACCGACCGCAAGGGCCGCATGAAGCGCGGCAAGGACTGCCGCCGCTGCAAGGCGACCGGCAAGCGCATACGCGTGGGCCGCTGGCTCTACAACCGCGCCGCCCGCATCCACCGCGCCGGCACCACCGGCTGAGCAGGCGACCGGCGACCGCCCGTCATGAGACGGACCCCGCATCACGCAGACGCCAGGTGGGCGCGGTCGCCGGTCAACGCCCCAGGTTTGCCAGCGTCCGGGGCCCGCAGAGCGTACCCACCCGTCCACCTCGCCCGGAAGCGAGTTTCCCCCATGGCCGTGACCGTCTCCCTCGCGCTGCTCTTCGGCTTCGTGCTGTTCATGCTGCTGCGCTCCAAGTCCCTCGGAGCGGGCTCCGCGTTCGTCGCCGTGATGTTCGGCTTCTACCTCGCCGACAGCGGCGCCGCCGACACCGTCAACCAGCTCATGAACGCCATCGTCACCGCGATCCCGGACCTGTAGGAGGCCGACCGTGAACGAACCCACCGCATACCCGCGTCCCGCCGTGCGCAACGCGGCGGCCGTGGAAATCCACCACCCCGCGCCCCTCGCCCCCGTGCAGCACGCCGCACCGTACGCACCCGTGCAGCCGGGCAGCATCCCGTCCGTGGCAAGCGTCGTCCTGCCGGACGGCCGTGTCGTCACCGGCTACGCCATGGAGCCCGCCAAGCCCGAGCCGGTCGCCGTCAAGCCGGCCGTCTCGCGCACGGCGGTGAACATCGCCCTCGGAGGGATCGGCTTCGGCGCCGTATGCGGCGGGCTGTTCCTGCTTACCGCGTTCATCACCGCACTCACCGCGCTCATCACCCAACTCGTCATCCTCGCCGCCGTCGTCTTCGGCGGCTGGGTCGCCGTACAGGTCTTCAGCGCGAGCGGCCACCGCGGCGGGACCACGGTCAACATCCGCAAGGCCGTCATCAAGCGCAACCACTTCCACGGCTGACGGTCAGCCTGCGCCCCGACCGGCCTTCCGCAGGATGACAGCGGCCATCCACTGGCCGCCTACCGAGGCCGCCGTCAGCGTCAGGGCGAATGACCAGGAGTCCTCCCAGGATTTGCCCATCACCACATGCCACACCACGGCAGCCAGCCCGTACACGGCACCCGTGACGGCCAGCACCACCAGCCAGCGCACCACCCGGCGCCGGTGCCACGGGGTGGGTGCCTCATCGCCCGTCTCCTGGCATTCCGTCATGCCCGACCAACTACCCCTGAAAGGGGACTTCGTGTTCGAGATCCGCATCATCTGTGACCCGGCCGACAGCGACCGCGTCAGTCAGGCCCTGTCCGAGGCCTTCACCACCGGTCCCGTACGCCAGCACCCCACCCGCGACGACAAGCGCACCCGCCTGTACGTCACGGCCGATCACCGCACCAACACCGGGCCGTGGCCGACACCGGAAGAGGCGTACGCGCTCGCCCCGAGCATCATCAGCGAGATCGGATGGACCGCCCAGACAGCTACCGACAAGCCGTTCGGCACCCGGCTTCCCCGTGACTTCTGGCTCCGCAAGGCCGCCGTCCTGGACCGCATCGCACTCCAGGACGAACCCGGTGGCGCCGCCGCTGACGCAACCGAGGTGGCGACCGAGGCGGCCGAGCGGCTGATGGACCTGGACGACACGGCCGTCATCTGCGACCCGCGCTACTACGTCCGACAGCAGTACGCCCACTGGGCCAAACACCAGTAGATCCGCCCGGGGCGGTCGCCTCTCGCCAAAGACCCGACCGCCCCGGTTCTCCGTCCCTTCGCAGAAACAGGAGACCCCCAGCATGACACCAACCCTCGCCCCGGCGCTGCTGTGCGCCGCCCTCGCTGCCGCTGAGCGCGGCTGGCCCGTCTTCCCCGTGCGGCCCGGCGACAAGCGGCCCGCCGGACACCCCGAACGCAACTGCCCCCGCACCGGCCGGTGCGCGGACGGGCACCGCACCCCGGAGCAGCGCGCCACCCTCGACGCCGAGCACATCACCCAGTGCTGGCAGGCGGCCCCCTACAACGTCGGCATCGCCACCGGCCCCGCCAACCTCGTGGTCGTAGACCTCGACATCCCCAAGGACGACACCGACACCGCACCGCCCGAATGGGCGGGCATGGCCGATGGCTTGGACGTGTTCGCCGCGCTGTGCGAGCGCGCCGGCGAGAGGCTGCCGACCGAGACCTACACGGTGCGCACCCGCCGGGGCGGACAGCACCTGTACTTCACCGCACCTGCCGAAAAGCGGCTACGCAGCACGGCGGACGCGTTGGGGTGGAAGGTCGACACCCGGGCCTGGGGCGGGTACGTGGTTGCGGCCGGCAGCGTCGTGGGCGGAGCACCGTACGAGATCATTCACGACGCTCCTCCGGCCCCCCTCCCTGCGTGGCTTGGTGACCCGCTCACCCCGCAGCCCGCACCGGCCCCGATGCCGCTTGCGGAGCTGTCGGCCCGGATGCGCAACGCCACCTCCTACAGCACCGCAGCGCTGCGCGGGGAGCTGGAAAAGGTGCTGTCCGCCCGCCAGGGCGGTCGTAATCGTGCTGTGTACTTCGCCGCCTACGCCCTCGCCCGGATGATCCGCAACGGCGATCTCACCGAGGCCGCTGTCACCGGCGAACTCATGAGCGCAGGGCAGTCCATCGGCCTGCCCGCCGGAGAGTGCCGCACCGCGATCCGCTCCGGACTCATCCGCGGCGGCGCGCTGGAGGCGAGTGCGGCATGAGCGCACAGCCCGTGGAAAGCTCGGAACTGTGGGCCGGATTCGAAGCCCTGGACGCACGGCAGGAAGCCGCCGCGCCGTGGGAAGAGCCGATCCCGCTCACCGCCCGCCGCGAACTCCCCGCTTTTCCCACTGAGGTCTTCCCGGCCTGGCTCGGGGACTTCGTGAGGGCGGTTGCCGAGGAGACGCAGACACCGGTGGACATGGCCGCCTCGCTCGCGCTCGCGGTGCTATCGACCGCAGCCGGAGGCCGCGCCGTGGTCCACGTCCGGGGCCGCTGGCGTGAGCCCACGAACGCGTTCGTGGTCGTCGCCCTGCCGCCGGGCAACCGAAAGTCAGCCGTCTTCTCCCTGATGACCAACCCGCTCTACAAGTCGGAAGCGCTGCTGGCCGCAGCATCGGCCAGCACCATCATCGAGGCCGAGATCACGGCGAAACTCGCCAAGGAGGTCGCGGACAGCGCGGCCACCAAGGCGGCCCGCGCGGACGCCGACAAGCGTGATCAGCTCATTGCCGAGGCCATCAGCCTCGCGCAGACCGCCGAATCTCTCACCGTGCCCGCCAAGCCCCGTCTGCTGGCCGATGACGCGACACCGGAGGTTATTGCCTCACTGCTGGCCGAACAGGGCGGCAGGCTGGCCGTGATGAGCGCGGAGGGCGGCATCTTCGACATCATCGCGGGACGCTATTCCGGCACCCCCAACATGGAGGTCTTCCTCCGGGGCCAGGCAGGTGACCGGCTGCGCGTGGACCGGCGAGGGCGTGAGGAGTTCATCGAAGCGCCCGCGCTGACCATGGGCCTGACGGTTCAGCCGTCCGTCTTGGAGGACATCGGCCGCATCAAGGGAGCAGGGGACAGGGGCCTGTTGGCCCGGTTCCTGTACTCGCTGCCGACCTCCCTCGTGGGGCACCGCAAGATCCTGCCCGACACCATCTCCGACGAGGTGGCCGACACCTACGAGGAACGCGTGATCGCGCTGACCATGTCCCTCGCGGACTGGACAGACCCGGCGGTCCTTCAGCTCTCACCCGAGGCGAACGATGTGCTGGTCGCGTACGAGAAGCGGCAGGAACCGCGGCTGCGCAAGCGCGGTGGGGACCTCGGGCACATCGGCAACTGGGCCGCGAAGCTGGGCGGCGCGACCTGCCGCCTCGCCGGGCTGCTCCACCTCGCCGCGCACATCGAGAACGGGCACACCCAGCCCATCACCGCCGACACCATGCGCGACGCGGTGAAGCTCTCGGACTACTTCACCGGTCACGCCCTGGTCGTCTTCGACCTCATGGGCGCCGACCACACCGCCAACCGCGCCCGCATCGTCTACGAGCTGCTGCGCGCAGGCGAGTGGACCGAGATCAGCAAGCGCGAGGTCATGACGAAGCTCTCCCGCTCGGAGTTCCCCACCGTGGCGGATCTCGACCCCGCGCTGAACCTGCTGGAAGACCACGGATACATCCGAGCCCAGCCGGTTCACCGCTCCGGAGGACGTGGCCGGCCACCATCCCCGCGCTACCTCATCCACCCGCAGTTGAGCGAACCCACCGTCTGACCCCTGCCACAGAAACCACAGAATCACAGAAATAACCCCGTACCGCCCCTGACCTGCACGAACACGGCCAGGGGCGGCAGAGAGGCGGCTGCCACAGAAACCCGCAGAAGAACCACACAAATACGAGCCCACCCCGGCCCGCTTATTTCTGTGGAACTTCCCGCGCTTTCTGTGACAGCCCGCCCAACCATGCCCCGACCGGTGTTCTCCCAGCTCACGGCCACCGTCCCGGCTTTCTGTGTATTCCGTGGTTTCTGTGGCGGCCCTCAGACGCTCCTCTCCCCACCTGCCTTGCTCTCTCGCCCAAGGAGGAGTCGTGGCCAAGCCCCGCGACGAGAAGTTGACCATCCCCGAAGTCATCGAAGAGATCGGCGTACCACGCTCCACGTTCTACCGCTGGCGGCAGCTCAGGAAGGGCCCCAGGGCCATCAAGCTCCCGAACGGATCGGTTCGCATCCGTCGTTCCGAACTGGACCGATGGATGGAGACCTTGGAGGAATCCGCGTGAACCACCGCAAGGCCAGCGAGACCCCGGGCGCCCGCAACGGCGGGCGCCCGTCCGGGGCTGAGACACCGGCACCCACCCTTTCCACCGACGTGCGAGTGTGGAAGGTCAACAAGGTGAAGAGCAAGAAGGCGCCGTATCAGCTCCGTTGGACGGTCGCGGGCAAGGTGAAAGCATCCAGCTTCACCACGGTCGCGCTCGCTGAAAGTCGCCGCTCGGAATTGTGGCAGGCCATGCGCAAGGGCGAGGCATTCGATGTGGACACCGGTTTGCCAGAGTCCGAACTTCGGGCCGCAGCGGCGAAAGAGAACACCAAACCGGACCCGTCATGGTGGGACTTCTGCCAGGAGTACATGGCGGCACGGTGGCGTACCACAGCAGCGAAGACGCGTGAAGGCATCGCCGATAGCCTGGCCACGGTGGCGATCGCCATGATGGGTGACGGAGCGAAGGCACCGACGCCCGAGGAAGTGCGGCTGGCCGTGCGCTGGACTGTCGTACCGGCCCACAAGGGCGAAGAGCCCCCGCCCGATCTCGTGGCCGCCTGTACGTGGCTCTCCAACCGTTCGCTTCCGCTGTCCTCGCTGACGGACCCGAGAATTCTCCGGGACGTCCAGTACAGGCTTTCCTTCAAGTTGGACGGCACCCCAGCGGCAGGGGAGACGTACAAACGGCGCCGCCGTGGCTTCAATACCGCAATGGAGCACGCGATCGAGTCGGGCTACCTGGACGAAAATCCGCTGGCAAACGTGAAGCGGATCGGATCCACGGGTGGTGACGTGGTGGATCCTCGGGTCCTGGTCAATGCGGTTCAGGGGAATTCACTTCTCACAGCCGTCTCGTACGTGGGGTCCGTGCACCGCAATCGCGGCCGTCGACTGGTCGCTTTCTTCGGCTGCCAGCTCTACGCCGCAATGAGGCCAGCGGAAGCGGTCGGGTTGCGAGAGAAGGACTGCTATCTGCCCGAGACTGGATGGGGGACCCTCACTCTTCGGGAAACCCGCCCGGTGTCCGGCAAGAAGTGGACCGATTCGGGGCAGCGTCACGACAAGCGGGGGCTCAAGTCGCGTGAGGTCAAGGCCGACCGGCCTGTTCCCATACCGCCGCTGCTGGTCGCGATGCTCCGTGAGCACGTCAAGGAGTTCGGTACAGCCAAGGACGGCAGGCTCTTCGCCAACGAGCGTGGTGGCGTGCTGGGGACGTCCAGCTACTGGCGGGTGTGGCAGGAAGCAAGACCCATCGCGCTCCCACCGGACAAGACGGATTCCCCGCTCGCACACCGGCCCTACGACCTTCGGCATACCTGCATCACGAACTGGTTGAACGCTGGGGTCCCCGTGGCCGAGGTTGCCCGTCGTGCGGGCAACTCCCCGGAGGTCATCCACCGGCGCTACGAGGGCTGCATTGACGGCCACGAGGAGGTGAACAACAAGAAGATCGAACAGGCGATGGGGTGGAGCGAGGTGCCCAAGAAGGAAGGCACCGAAGGGTGATCCTTGGGCGGTGACCGCTGCTGAGATCTCACTCGCCACTCACTCGCGATCAGTGACAGACAACGATAAAGAGCCGGACTCAGTGGGACTGGGTCCGGCTCCTCATACGTGGCACTCGTGCAGGTCAGCGACTTGATCGTGCTGGTTGCTGCGGAGTGCCCCCGGCAGGATTCGAACCTGCGCACACGGCTCCGGAGGCCGTTGCTCTATCCCCTGAGCTACGGGGGCGTGTCGGGCGCGGTGTTTGCGGCGACGGGTAGAACCCTATCAGCTCTTTCGGGGTCGCCATGAACGGGTTTCAGGGGTGGGGGAGGGGGTGTCGGGAGCCAGTTGGATCTTGTGGGAGTCGTGGAGTCGCAGAGGCGCGGTACGTCGGCCTCGCCCTCGGTTCGTGGCGCCCCCTGAGGGGGTCGGCGGTCCCCCGCACGGGGTGGAAGTGGGGAAAAGCCGGACGCGGCCCCGTGTGCCGACCTACTCTCAAGTTGTGTCAGGCGCGTCGGGCCGGGTGCTTGTTGTGGACGACAACAAGGTCATCCGGCAACTGATCAGGGTCAACCTTGAGCTGGAGGGTCTCGAGGTCGTGACCGCGGCCGACGGTGTCGAGTGCCTGGACGTCATCCACCAGGTTCGGCCCGATGTGGTCACCCTCGATGTGGTCATGCCTCGGCTGGACGGGTTGCGTACCGCCGCCCGGCTCCGGGCCGATCCGCGGACCCGTAACCTCCCCCTCGCCATCATCAGCGCCTGTACCCAGTACGAGGTCGAGAACGGCCTCGACGTCGGCGTCGACGCCTTCCTGGCCAAGCCCTTCGATCCGGCGGAACTGATCAGGCTCGTACGCCAGTTGCTGGAGCGGCGGGAAGCCGCCGGTTCCGGTGTGCCGTTCGAGAGTGCCGAGAGCTTCCACGGACCCGGTGAAGCCGAGCGCGCCGGACGCACCGGCAACTGAGCGAGCAAGCGAGCAAGGGAAGAGAAGCAGGAATGCCGAGGGCAGAGAAGGAAGAGGAGTAGAGAAAAAAGAGGGGAGAAGGTAGGGGGAGAAGTAGGTAGAAGGTAGAGGGTGGGCAAGGGGAGACCTGCACGGGGGCGGGGACGGGAACCGGTGCCGGGGTGGGGACTCGAGTGGAGTCCCCGTATGCGGAGTCCCTGTATGTGGGGGTGACGTGTTCTCGGGGGCCTTCAGCACCGCCTTAGCCCGCCTCCTGGGCGCGGGCCGCCACCCCCACCCGTCCACATCCCGGACCCTCGCCCAAACCCATTCGCCTACCCACCCCCCTCCTCCCCTACCCTTGTCCCGTGACCCCCGTCGAGCTCTCCAGCACCGTTCTGTGCGCCGTGCGCCGTGCGGTGGACGCGGGTGAGCTGGCCGTGGGGGTGCCCGAGCAGGCGCAGGTCGTGGCGCCCGGGCCCGGGGGGTGTGGGGACTACGCCACCAACGTCGCCCTGCGGCTGGCCCGCCCCGCCGGCCGTCCGCCTCACGAGGTCGCCGAGATTCTGCGGCCGTACCTCACCCGTGTGGCGGGAGTGACACGGGTCGACATCACCGGGCCCGGTTTCCTCAACATCACGCTCAGCGGGAGAGGGCGGGCCCTGGTCGGCGAGGTTCTGCGGTGCGGAGGGCGGTACGGGTACGCCGCCGGGCCCACCGGTGAGGTCGTTCAGTTGCATTGCCCCCGCGAAGTACGTGCCGTCGTGATCGGCCAGGTTCTCGCCGGCGTTCTTCGGTCTCAGGGTGCCCTCGTCCGTACCTCCTGCGAGGCCGAGCCCGACCCGGCCTGGGCGGGGCCCCTCGGTGTCACCGTCGACGCCCACGGCAGGCCCGGCGCGCCCGCGCCCCTTGAGGTCAACCTGCGGCCCGTGCCCGCCGGACAGGACCCCACCCACCTCGGCCGCGACGCCGCCCGTTGGGCCCTGCTCCACCCCGCGCCCCACGACCGGCCCCACATCACCGAGGAACATCTCGTCCAGCGGGAGAGTAATCCGCTGTTCAGGGTTCGCTACGCCCATGCCCGCAGCCGGGCGCTGAGCCGGAACGCCGCCGACCTCGGTTTCACCGGAGGAGCCGGAGGAGCCGGAGGAGATGGAGACAAAGACGGGGCCTGGGCGGGGAGCGCCGGGGAACTGGACCCACCGCAGGGTGTGGGCGCGGGCGCGAGTGAACTCCTCGGCGCCCTCGACTCGTATCCGCACGCCCTCGCCGCCGCCGCGCGGCACCGCGGGCCCGACCGTCTCGCGCGGCATCTCGTCACCGTCGCCGACGCGATGCTCGCCTTCCAGCACAGCGTGCTTCCGGTGGGTGACGAGAAACCCTCGGCCGCCCGCCGTTCCCGGCTCGCGCTCGCCGAAGCCGCCGGGACGGTGCTGGCCGGTGGCCTGTCCCTGCTCGGCATCGACGCACCAGAACATCTCTGAACATCTCTGAGAAAGCCCAACAGACATGAGCCGTTCCGCACATCCCGCCGGCCCCCGTCATGCCGATGTCCTGCCCGAGGGCCACTACTCGGCCCCCGCGGCCGACCTCAACGCCCTCGACCCGAAGGTCTGGGCGCAGACCGTGACGCGTACCGAGGACGGCTCGGTCAGCGTCGGCGGGATCGATGTGTCGACGCTTGCCGAGGAGTTCGGCACGCCCGCCTACTTCGTCGACGAGACCGACTTCCGGGCGCGGGCGCGGGCCTGGCGCACCGCCTTCGGGCACGACGCCGACGTCTTCTACGCCGGGAAGGCGTTCCTCTCCCGGGCCATCGTGCGCTGGCTGCACGAAGAAGGGCTCAACCTCGACGTCTGTTCCGGCGGCGAGCTGACCACCGCCCTCTCCGCCGGCATGCCCGCCGACCGGATCGCCTTCCACGGCAACAACAAGTCCGGTGCCGAGATCACGCAGGCCGTCGAGAGCGGCGTCGGGCGCATCGTCCTCGACTCCTTCCAGGAGATCGTGCGTGTCGCGCACATCGCGCAGAGCCTCGGCAAGCGTCAGCGCGTGCAGATCCGCGTGACCGTCGGCGTCGAGGCCCACACGCATGAGTTCATCGCCACCGCGCACGAGGACCAGAAGTTCGGGATCGCGCTCGCGGACGGGCAGGCCGCCGAGGCCGTACGGCGCGCGCTCACCCTCGACGGGCTCGAAGTGGTCGGTATTCACTCCCACATCGGGTCGCAGATCTTCGACATGGCGGGCTTCGAAGTCGCCGCGCGGCGTGTCGTGTCGCTGCTCGCGCAGGTCCGTGACGAGCACGGTGTCGAGCTTCCCGAGATCGACCTCGGCGGCGGCCTCGGCATCGCCTACACCAGCGAGGACGACCCCCGCGAGCCCCACGAGATCGCCAAGGCGCTCGGCGAGATCGTGACGAGGGAATGTGAGGCCGCGAAGCTGCGCACGCCTCGGATCTCGGTGGAGCCCGGGCGCGCCATCGTGGGCCCTACCGCCTTCACCCTCTACGAGGTCGGCACCATCAAGCCCCTGGAGGGGCTGCGTACGTACGTCTCCGTCGACGGCGGCATGTCCGACAACATCCGCACCGCGCTGTACGACGCCGAGTACAGCGTCGCCCTGGTCTCCCGTACGAGTGATGCGGAGCCCATGCTCGTACGGGTGGTCGGCAAGCACTGCGAGAGCGGTGACATCGTCGTGAAGGACGCCTTCCTGCCCTCCGACCTCGCGCCGGGTGACCTCATCGCGGTGCCGGCCACCGGCGCGTACTGCCGTTCGATGGCCAGCAACTACAACCACGCCCTGCGTCCGCCCGTCGTCGCGGTCCGCGACGGCGAGGCGAGGGTGATCGTCCGCCGGGAGACGGAGGAGGACCTCCTCCGTCTCGACGTCGGCTGACCGACACGCGAGAGCGACGACGGAAGAGACGAACGGAACGGGGCGATGGAAGAGACGAACGGAACGGGGTGAACGGAACGGTGAACGGAGGGGGCTGACGGAAGAGACGATGGGGGAGAAAAGGCGGGGCGGAAGATCTCCTGTCTTTCGCCCCAGCGCACATGAAATTGATATCTCACGATCCGGACGAAGGGTAGAAACCCCCGTCCGGTGAGTGAGACTGGTTCCACCGTGACGGTATGAGGAAACGAGGTCGGATGATGCGTACGCGTCCGCTGAAGGTGGCGCTGCTGGGCTGTGGGGTTGTCGGCTCAGAGGTGGCGCGCATCATGACGACGCACGCCGACGACCTCGCCGCCCGCATCGGGGCCCCCGTCGAGCTGGCGGGCGTGGCCGTGCGGCGGCCGTCCAAGGTGCGCGAGGGCATCGACCCCGCACTGGTCACCACCGACGCGACCGCCCTGGTCAAACGAGGTGACATCGACGTGGTCGTCGAGGTCATCGGCGGTATCGAGCCCGCGCGCTCCCTCATCACGACCGCCTTCGAGCACGGCGCCTCCGTCGTGTCCGCCAACAAGGCGCTCCTCGCCCAGGACGGCGCCGCGCTGCACGCCCTCGCCGAGGAGCAGGGCAGGGACCTCTATTACGAGGCCGCCGTCGCCGGTGCCATCCCGCTGATCCGCCCGCTGCGCGAGTCCCTCGCCGGCGACAAGGTCAACCGGGTGCTGGGCATCGTCAACGGCACCACCAACTTCATCCTCGACAAGATGGACTCGACGGGCGCCGGCTACCAGGAAGCCCTCGACGAGGCCACGGCCCTGGGGTACGCGGAAGCCGACCCCACCGCCGACGTCGAGGGGTTCGACGCCGCAGCCAAGGCCGCCATCCTCGCCGGGATCGCCTTCCACACGCGCGTGCGCCTCGACGACGTGTACCGCGAGGGCATGACCGAGGTCACCGCCGCCGACTTCGCCTCGGCGAGGGCGATGGGCTGCACCATCAAACTGCTCGCCATCTGCGAGCGGGCCGCCGACGGGGGATCGGTCACCGCGCGGGTGCACCCCGCCATGATCCCGCTGAGTCACCCGCTCGCCTCCGTGCGCGGCGCGTACAACGCGGTGTTCGTCGAGTCGGACGCCGCCGGGCAGCTCATGTTCTACGGGCCGGGAGCGGGCGGCGCCCCGACGGCGTCCGCCGTTCTCGGCGACCTCGTGGCCGTGTGCCGCAACAAGCTCAGCGGTACGACAGGGCCCGGCGACTCGGCGTACACCCAGTTGCCCGTCTCGTCCATGGGCGAGGTCGTGACCCGCTTCCACATCAGTCTCGATGTGGCCGACAAACCGGGCGTTCTCGCCCAGGTGGCGACCGTCTTCGCCGAGCACGGAGTGTCGATCGATACGGTTCGCCAGCAAGGACGGCTAGACGGAGGCGGCGATGCCTCCCTCGTCGTCGTCACGCACCGCGCGTCCGACGCGTCCCTCAACGGGACCGTCGAGGCGTTGCGCAACCTCGACACCGTGCGGGGTGTCGCCAGCATCATGCGGGTTGAAGGAGAGTAACCAGCAATGACCCACCAGTGGCGCGGAATCATCGAGGAGTACCGGGACCGGCTGCCGGTATCCGGGACCACGCAGGTCGTGACACTCCGCGAGGGCGGTACGCCGCTCGTGCCCGCGCAGGTGCTCTCCGAGCGCACGGGCTGCGAGGTCCACCTCAAGGTCGAGGGTGCGAACCCCACCGGGTCCTTCAAGGACCGCGGTATGACCATGGCCATCACGCGGGCCAAGGAGGAGGGCGCGAAGGCCGTCATCTGCGCCTCCACCGGCAACACGTCGGCCTCGGCCGCGGCCTATGCCGTACGGGCCGGCATGGTCTGCGCCGTTCTCGTCCCGCAGGGCAAGATCGCGCTCGGCAAGATGGGCCAGGCCCTCGTGCACGGGGCGAAGATCCTCCAGGTCGACGGCAACTTCGACGACTGCCTCACGCTGGCGCGCAGCCTCTCCGACAACTACCCGGTGGCACTGGTCAATTCGGTGAACCCGGTGCGTATCGAGGGGCAGAAGACCGCGGCGTTCGAGATCGTGGACATGCTCGGCGACGCTCCCGACATCCACGTCCTTCCGGTCGGCAACGCGGGCAACATCACCGCGTACTGGAAGGGATACACGGAGTACGCCGCCGACAAGGTCGCCGGACGGACTCCGCGGATGTGGGGCTTCCAGGCGTCCGGGTCCGCGCCCATCGTGCGCGGCGAGGTCGTCAAGGACCCCTCGACGATCGCCACCGCGATCAGGATCGGCAACCCGGCCTCGTGGCAGTTCGCGCTGGCCGCGCGCGACGAGTCGGGCGGCTTCATCGACGAGGTGACGGACCGTGAGATCCTGCGCGCCTACCGGCTGTTGGCCGCGCAGGAGGGCGTTTTCGTCGAGCCGGCCTCGGCGGCTTCTGTCGCCGGTCTCCTCAAGGCCACCGAGCAGGGCAAGGTCGACCCGGGGCAGCGCATCGTCTGCACGGTGACCGGAAACGGCCTCAAGGACCCCGACTGGGCCGTCGCGGGTGCCCCGCAGCCCGTCACGGTCCCCGTCGACGCGGCTACGGCCGCCGAAAGGCTTGGCCTGGCGTAATGCGGGCCCCCGTCCCGTTACTGGCCGAAAGCGAGTGAGGCGCGCCCCGGAGGCGAACCGAGCTCTAAAAAAAGGGGGGGTGCACAAGGGGCTTACGACACGCATCGTGCGCCTCTTGTGCGCCCTATGTCGCCACGGAACCTTCCTTCGATAAGCTGTACTGAACCCGCCCGCCGCATATGCCGCGGTGCCGCGCCGTCCCTGCGGCCTCCGGGTGTTCCGCATTCGCCGTACGTCTCGCAGGATTTTCGAGAATCTCGCAGCTCAAGCTCAAGGAGAGTCATCGAGAGATGGCCGGTCCAGCATTCCGCGCAGCCGCCGTCCGGGTGCGTGTCCCCGCCACCAGTGCCAACCTCGGCCCGGGTTTCGACGCGCTCGGCCTGTCACTGGGGCTGTACGACGACGTGGTCGTCCGGGTGGCAGAGTCCGGGCTGAACATCGACATCGCGGGTGAGGGAAGCGAGACGCTCCCGCGAGACGAGCGGCACCTCCTCCTACGTTCCCTGCGCACCGCCTTCGATCTGCTGGGCGGACAGCCCCGCGGTCTCGAAATCGTCTGCGCCAACCGCATTCCGCACGGCCGTGGCCTCGGCTCCTCGTCCGCCGCGATCTGCGCCGGCATCGTCGCCGCGCGCGCCGTGACCATAGGCGGCGACAGCAAGCTCGACGACACCGCGCTCCTGGAACTCGCCACCGAGATCGAGGGACACCCCGACAACGTCGCGGCCTGTCTGCTCGGCGGATTCACCCTGTCCTGGATGGAGGGCGGAGCCGCGCGCGCCATCAGGATGGAGCCCGCGGAGTCCGTCGTTCCGGTGGTTTTCGTGCCCGGCAAGGCAGTGCTCACGGAGACCGCCCGCGGACTGCTCCCGCGGACCGTCCCACACGTCGACGCAGCCACCAACGCGGGCCGCGCCGCACTGCTCGTCGAGGCCCTGACCAGGCGCCCCGAGCTGCTGCTGCCCGCCACCGAGGACCGACTGCACCAGGAGTACCGCGCACCGGCCATGCCGGAGAGCGTGGCGCTGGTGGAGCGGCTGCGGGCCGACGGAATTCCCGCGGTCATCTCCGGCGCCGGGCCCACCGTGCTCGCGCTCGCCGACGAGGCCGCGGCGGACAAGGTCGCACGACTGGCGGGCGAGGGCTGGGCGGCCAACCGGCTGAGCCTCGATGCCACGGGAGCGAGCGTGCTGCCGCTTGCTCCGTGACACTCGGTCGCCGGTTTACGAGAGGGGGAATGTTTGTTGGATCCGGTAGTGTTAACCTCAAGTCTGCACCCGACCCCACCATGGCGAGGTGCTTCACGTCCCCGTCCGGGACAATCATTCTTCCGGGAGCCCCCCAAACTGGTTTGTGCCATGCATTGGGTGCTACGCGCTGAGCGGTGCTGAGCACGCTCCGGAACCGGCGTGAACGAGCCGATGGACACAGAACCTCAAGTCCGCGGCCCCGGGAAACGTCATCCCAGAAATTCCCTCCGCCTATTGGCGGACCACCGCCCCGGCACGGTCCACACAGCAAGGACCACTGTCGGACAGCACAACCGGTCGCCGAGCCAGACAGGCCGACGTCCGCTCCAGGGAAGGACCCTTCGTGAGCGACACCACCGATCTGATGGGCGCACGTGTCGAGGAGACCGCTGCCGCGCCCGCCACGGACGCCTCCGCGCCTGCCACCGGTGCAGGCTCCCGTCGGCGCCGCGGTACCGGCCTTGACGGCATGGTGCTGGCCGAGCTGCAGCAGGTCGCCTCGGGCCTTGGCATCAGGGGCACCGCGCGGATGCGCAAGAGCCAGCTGATCGAGGTCATCAAGGAGGCGCAGGCTGGGGGTACCTCCCAGGCTGTTTCAGGCTCTGGGGGAGGGGGCGCTTCGGTCAAGGCCACGTCCTCCGCCGGGGACGCCACCGAGACGAAGCCCAAGCGCCGGGCCACCTCGAAGGCCCGTACGAGTGACGAGGCCGTCTCTCCCGCCGAGAAGAAGGCGGAGGCCAAGGCCGAGAAGGCCGTGGCTCAGCAGCAGATCGAGATCCCCGGCCAGCCCGCCGGGGACCCGTCCCGCGATGGGGGTACCTCCCGCGCGAGCGCAGCCGAGCGTGGGGGAGAGGCCGAGCGTGGGGGCGACGAGGCCCCGGCCGAGCGCCGCCGGCGTCGTGCCACCGCCGAGGCAGGCAGCCCGGAGACGGTCACCGCCGAGGTGACGAGCGAGCCGAGGTCCGAGGCCCCCGCGCAGTCGCAGGGCGAGGCCAAGGGAGATGGCTCGGACGGCGGAGCCGACGGCCGTCAGGGCCGCCGCGACCGTCGTGACCGCGGTGACCGTGGTGACCGCGGTGACCGTGACCGTGGTGGTCGCGACCGCGACCGCCGTGGCAAGGGCGACGAGCCGCAGGGCGGTCAGAGCAGCCAGGGTGGCCAGAGTGGCGGCCAGGGCGGTGGCAACCAGCAGCGCCAGGACCGTCAGGACCGGCAGCAGCAGGGCGGCCGGCAGGACCGCCAGGACCGCCAGGACCGTCAGCGTGACAACGGCCCGCAGGACGACGACGATTTCGAGGGTGGTCGCCGTGGCCGCCGCGGTCGTTACCGTGACCGCCGTGGCCGCCGTGGCCGCGACGAGTTCGGCCCCAACGAGCCGCAGGTCGCCGACGACGACGTCCTGATCCCCGTCGCGGGCATCCTGGACATCCTCGACAACTACGCGTTCATCCGTACGTCGGGCTACCTGCCCGGTCCGAACGACGTGTACGTCTCGCTGGCCCAGGTCCGCAAGAACGGTCTGCGCAAGGGTGACCACGTCACCGGCGCCGTCCGTCAGCCCAAGGACGGCGAGCGCCGCGAGAAGTTCAACGCGCTGGTCCGTCTCGACTCCGCGAACGGCATGGCTGCCGAATCCGGGCGCGGGCGGCCGGAGTTCAACAAGCTGACACCCCTTTACCCGCAGGACCGGCTCCGTCTGGAGACCGACCCGGGCGTGCTGACGACCCGCATCATCGACCTCGTCGCGCCGATCGGTAAGGGCCAGCGTGGCCTGATCGTGGCCCCGCCGAAGACCGGCAAGACCATGATCCTGCAGGCGATCGCCAACGCGATCACCGTCAACAACCCCGAGTGCCACCTGATGGTCGTCCTGGTCGACGAGCGTCCGGAAGAGGTCACCGACATGCAGCGGTCGGTGAAGGGCGAGGTCATCTCCTCGACCTTCGACCGTCCCGCCGAGGACCACACCACGGTGGCCGAGCTCGCCATCGAGCGGGCCAAGCGTCTGGTGGAGCTGGGCCACGACGTCGTCGTGCTGCTCGACTCGATCACGCGTCTGGGCCGTGCGTACAACCTCGCGGCCCCGGCCTCCGGCCGCATCCTGTCCGGTGGTGTCGACTCGACCGCGCTGTACCCGCCGAAGCGCTTCTTCGGTGCCGCGCGCAACATCGAGGACGGCGGCTCGCTGACCATCATGGCCACCGCGCTGGTCGACACCGGCTCGCGCATGGACGAGGTCATTTTCGAGGAGTTCAAGGGCACCGGCAACCTCGAGCTCAAGCTGGACCGCAAGCTCTCCGACAAGCGGATCTTCCCGGCGGTGGACGTGGACTCGTCCAGCACCCGCAAGGAAGAGATCCTGCTCGGCAGCGACGAGCTCGCCATCACCTGGAAGCTGCGTCGCGTGCTGCACGCGCTCGACCAGCAGCAGGCGATCGAGCTGCTGCTCGACAAAATGAAGCAGACGAAGTCGAACGCAGAGTTCCTGCTGCAGATCCAGAAGACGACACCGGCGCCGGGCAACGGCAACGACTGACGTCACCGCCGGCGCAGGCCGGTACCGCGGAGGGCCGTCCCCGTCACATCAGGGGGCGGCCCTCCGCGTTGCCGTCGCCGCGGGCCGAGGGCGCGGGGCGGGGGCCGAGGGCCCGCCGGGCCGGTCCGCAGGAGGACGGCGGCAGGAGGACGGCTCGCGGGGTGGGCGATACGGGAGAGCTTCGCCACAGATGTGAAGGTCGCCACGGGGGCGCGGAAGCGTCGCGTCCGCCCCTGAACGCGCAGGTGAACCGGTGGTCGCCCGTCCCGCCGGTCACTCATCGTGACGATGGTGGCACTGCGTGATCGCAGCGCGCTGTGCAACCCTTTTTTCGGTTTCAACGTCTGAGAAGACGGGTCCTGACAGAGACGTCACGGCATATGACCACGCCTGACCCTGACCGCAGGGGGTAGCCGATAACCAGCGAGGACTGAGGAGCACATGCCTGCCGAGAGCACGCCGGAGTCCGAGAGTACGCCGGAGCCCGGCGCCGCCGGTGGTTCCGGGACCGGTGTCCCGAGCCGCCGTGCCACGGGCCGCCGCCGCAAGCCGCAGAGCAAGCGCCGCAAGGGGCTCCTCATCACGGCCTGGTCCGCGGCGGGTGTCCTCGTTCTGGGCGGCACCGGCCTCGGATACATGTACTTCGACCTCAACGACAACATCAAGAGCGTCGACATCAACCAGGCCCTGGGCGCCGACCGGCCCCTGAACGTCGACAACGGCTCGCAGGACATCCTCGTACTCGGCTCCGACACCCGCTCCGGCAGCAACAAGAAGCTGGGCGGCGGCGCCGACGACGGCAGTGCCCGTTCGGACACCGCGATGATCGTGCACGTCTACGAGGGCCACAAGAAGGCCAGCGTGGTCTCCATACCCCGCGACACCCTCGTGCCCCGGCCCGGGTGCACCGACGGCGAGGGCGTCACGCACGACGCCGCGTCCTTGGCGATGTTCAACTCGGCGTACTCGACGGGCGGCGCCGCCTGTGCCGTCAAGACCGTCGAGTCGATGACCGGCATCCGCATGGACCACTACGTCGAGGTCGACTTCAGCGGCTTCCAGAAACTGATCGACGACCTCGGCGGGGTCGAGGTCACCACGGGCAAGGACATCACCGACAAGGAGAGCCACCTCGACCTGAAGGCCGGCACACACCGGCTCACCGGCGAGCAGTCGCTCGGCCTGGTCCGTACGCGGCACGGTGTCGGCGACGGCTCCGACCTCGGCCGCATCCAGCTCCAGCAGGCGTTCATCAAGGCACTGGTCGAGCAGGTCAAGGACGTCGGGGTGCTGACCAGCCCGAAGAAGCTCTACGACCTCGCCGACACCGCGACCAGGACCGTCACCACGGACTCCGACCTGGCCTCGGTCAAGGACCTGGCCTCCTTCGCGGGCGGGCTCAAGGGGATCAGCTCGTCGAAGATGAACATGGTGACGATGCCGGTCCAGTACGACCCGGCGGACGGCAACCGCGTCCTCCTCCAGAAGGACAAGGCCGAGTCGGTCTGGGACGCGCTGAAGAACGACCGCCCGATCCCGAAGTCGGCGACCAAGGGCACGGCGAGCGGAGACGCGAAGGGCGTCGTCACTTCGTGACGAGCGCCCCTGCAGGGATGGGCCCGCGCCCCGCGAGCGCCCCGTGAGGGTGGCCGACGCGTCGGATCCTGCTCTCGGGGAATACCCGACGCCCTCCCTCGGTTTGGGGAGATGGCACCAGTCCTGGCAGACTGGACAGTCGGCCCCGGTTCACGCACCCGCAGCCCGCGGCAGCGACCCGGTGCCCTCCCGAAACTAGGAGACACCTTGAAGCGCGAAATCCACCCCGAGTACGTCGAGACGCAGGTCAGCTGCACCTGTGGCGCGTCGTTCACCACCCGCAGCACGATCTCCAGCGGCACCGTCCGCGCCGAGGTCTGCTCCGAGTGCCACCCGTTCTACACGGGCAAGCAGAAGATCCTCGACACCGGTGGCCGGGTGGCCCGCTTCGAGGCCCGCTTCGGCAAGGCCAAGGCTGCCGCTGACAGCAAGTAGCGACCTCACAGCGCCGGTCTTCGGCGCCTCCGACCAGGGGGCGCCGGGACCGGCGCTTTGCGGTGCAGCCCTCTCCCCCCGGCCGCAACCCCCACTGCAGCCCCCTCCCCGCGCTCTCGACTTCGATCGAGCAGGGGAAACCCCCATGACGTACCTACGCCCCCGAGCCCGAGACGGCGCCGGGGGGCAGTCCATTGGAGCCGGAGATGTTCGAGGCGGTCGAGGAACTCATCGGTGAGCACGCCGATCTGGAGAAGAGGCTCGCTGACCCGTCGGTCCACGCCGACCAGGCCAACGCGCGCAAGCTCAACAAGCGCTACGCCGAGCTGACCCCGATCGTCGCGACGTACCGCTCCTGGAAGCAGACCGGGGAAGACATCGAGACGGCGAAGGAGTTCGTCGCCGACGACCCCGACTTCGCCGCCGAGGTCAAGGAGCTGGAGAAGCAGCGCGAGGAGCTGACGGAGAAACTCCGGCTGCTCCTTGTCCCGCGCGACCCCAGCGACGACAAGGACGTCATCCTGGAGATCAAGGCGGGCGCGGGCGGCGACGAGTCGGCGCTGTTCGCCGGCGACCTGCTGCGCATGTACCTGCGGTACGCCGAGCGCGTCGGCTGGAAGACCGAGATCATCGACTCCACCGAGTCCGAGCTGGGCGGCTACAAGGACGTCCAGGTCGCCGTGAAGACCAAGGGCGGCAACGGCGCCACCGAGCCCGGCCAGGGTGTCTGGGCCCGGATGAAGTACGAGGGCGGGGTGCACCGCGTGCAGCGCGTGCCCTCGACCGAGTCGCAGGGCCGTATCCACACCTCCGCCGCCGGTGTGCTCGTCACGCCCGAGGCCGAGGAGGTCGATGTCGAGATCCACGCGAACGACCTGCGGATCGACGTCTACCGCTCCTCCGGGCCCGGCGGCCAGTCCGTCAACACCACCGACTCCGCGGTGCGCATCACGCACGTTCCCACCGGAGTCGTCGCCTCCTGCCAGAACGAGAAGAGCCAGCTGCAGAACAAGGAGCAGGCGATGCGTATCCTGCGCTCCAGGCTCCTCGCCGCGGCACAGGAGGAGGCGGAGCGCAACGCCGCGGACGCCCGCCGCAGCCAGGTCCGCACCGTCGACCGCTCCGAGAAGATCCGTACGTACAACTTCCCGGAGAACCGCATCTCGGACCACCGCGTCGGCTTCAAGGCGTACAACTTGGACCAGGTGCTGGACGGTGATCTCGACGCGGTGACCCAGGCCTGCGTGGACGCCGACTCGGCGGCCAAGCTCGCCGCCGCGTAACCACGCTCCCAGCACAACAGACCGCTCAGCCCCGGAGGACCAGCGTGCAGCAACATTTTGGGGGGCGACCCCCAAACCCCCGCGGCGTGCTGCTCGCGGAAGTGGCTCAGGCCACCCAGCGGCTGGCCGACGCCGGCGTGCCCTCGCCGCGCAACGACGCCGAGGAGCTCGCCGCGTTCGTGCACGCCGTGAAGCGGGGCGAGCTGCACACCGTCAAGGACTCGGACTTCGACGCCCGGTACTGGGAGGTGATCGCACGCCGCGAGGCGCGCGAGCCGCTCCAGCACATCACCGGCCGGGCCTACTTCCGGTACCTGGAACTCCAGGTCGGGCCGGGTGTGTTCGTGCCCAGGCCCGAGACCGAGTCCGTGGTCGGCTGGGCCATAGACGCCGTCCGCGCGATGGACGTCGTGGAGCCGCTGATCGTCGACCTGTGCACCGGCTCGGGCGCCATCGCGCTCGCCCTCGCACAGGAGGTGCCGCGCTCCCGCGTGCACGCCGTCGAACTGTCCGAGGACGCCCTGCGGTGGACCCGTAAGAACGTCGAGGGGTCCAGGGTCGACCTGCGCCAGGGGAACGCCCTCGACGCCTTCCCCGACCTCGACGGCCAGGTGGACCTCGTCATCACCAACCCGCCGTACATCCCGCTCACGGAATGGGAGTACGTCGCTCCGGAGGCCCGGGACCACGATCCCGAACTCGCCCTGTTCTCGGGCGAGGACGGCCTCGACCTGATCCGCGGTCTGGAGCGCACCGCGCACCGGCTGCTGCGGCCGGGCGGTGTCGTCGTCGTCGAGCATGCCGACACCCAGGGCGGACAGGTGCCGTGGATCTTCACCGAGGAACGGGGCTGGGCGGACGCCGCCGACCACCCCGACCTCAACAACCGGCCGCGGTTCGCGACCGCCCGCAGGGCGATGCCATGACCGCGGCGACTTCTTGTGTGGACGACGTGGACATCGTTAGATACGCGGCCAACGGGGTCCGCGTGTTCGAGGAGGCTTGCTGATATGGCACGGCGATACGACACCAACGACGCGACCGACCGCGCGACGGGTCTGCGTGAGGCCGCGTCCGCCGTCCGCCGGGGCGAACTCGTCGTGCTGCCGACCGACACCGTGTACGGGGTCGGCGCCGACGCGTTCAGCTCGGAGGCCGTGTCCGACCTGCTGGAGGCCAAGGGCCGTGGCCGGAGCATGCCCACGCCCGTCCTCATCGGCTCACCGAACACGCTGCACGGCCTGGTCACGGACTTCTCCGAGATGGCCTGGGAGCTCGTCGACGCCTTCTGGCCGGGCGCGCTGACCCTCGTCGCCAAGCACCAGCCGTCCCTCCAGTGGGACCTCGGGGACACCCGTGGCACCGTCGCCGTGCGCATGCCGCTGCACCCGGTCGCCATCGAGCTGCTGACCGAGGTCGGTCCGATGGCCGTCTCGTCCGCCAACCTCACGGGACACGCGTCCCCCGAGGACTGTGACGCCGCGCAGGAGATGCTCGGCGACTCCGTCTCCGTGTACCTGGACGGCGGCCCGACCCCCGGCATCGTCCCGTCGTCGATCGTCGACGTGACGGGCAAGGTGCCGGTGCTGCTGCGGGCCGGGGCGCTGTCGGCCGAGGAGCTGCGCAAGGTCGTACCCGACCTCGAGGTGGCGAATTGACAGCCCCTGACGCGGGGCGTGGCATAGGTACGGGGACGGGGTACACGGGGGCTTACGGCGACGGAGCCCTGGGTGACTCCTCTTTTCGCATCCTCCACGTCAGCACCGGCAACGTGTGCCGCTCGCCGATCACCGAGCGGCTGACCCGTCATGCCCTGGCGGACCGGCTCGGCGACCCCCTGTGGGGCGGCCTGATCGTGGAGAGCGCCGGCACCTGGGGGCACGAGGGCGCGCCCATGGAGGCCAACGCGGAGGCGGTCCTCGCGGACTTCGGCGCGGACGCCTCCGGCTTCGTGGGCCGTGAGCTGCTGGACGAGCACGTCATCAGGGCCGACCTGGTCCTCACCGCGACCCGCGACCACCGTGCCCAGGTCATCTCCATGGGCCACTCGGCGGGCCTGCGGACCTTCACCCTGAAGGAGTTCACCCGCCTGGTCCGTGCCATAGATCCCACGACACTGCCTCCTCTGGACGACGGCATGGTCGAGCGCGCCCGGGCTCTGGTCCGCGCCGCGGCGGCGCTACGCGGGTGGCTCCTCGCGCCGACCGCGGAGGCGGACGAGGTGTACGACCCGTACGGGGCGCCCCTGCCGTTCTTCCGTTCGGTGGGCGACGAGATCAACCAGGCGCTGGACCCTGTGGTGACGGCGCTCACCGGTGCGCCGGCGCGCACCTGAGCGGGCGGCGGGGCGCACGGCCGAAGGAGCGGGCGGGGGCGGCGGCTCGGGCGTAACACCGGGCGCAGCAGAGGACTCGGTCCTACATTGGACATAGCGTTCCCCCGCCGAGGCCCGGAGTCTGCCATGCCGGTCACACACACGCTTGAAGGTCCGCTGCCGGTCGATGTGCTCGGGCGGCAGGATCCGGAGCTGGCCGAGATCCTTCTCGCGGAGCTGGCGCGGCAGAGCACGACGCTGCAGCTGATCGCCGCAGAGAACTTCAGCTCGCCGGCCGTGCTGGCCGCGCTGGGCTCGCCGCTCGCCAACAAGTACGCCGAGGGATATCCCGGCGCCCGGCACCACGGCGGCTGCGAACTGGTCGACCTCGCCGAGCGCGTCGCCGTGGACCGCGCGAAGGCCCTCTTCGGCGCCGAACACGCCAATGTGCAGTCCCACAGCGGGAGTTCGGCCGTCCTGGCCGCGTACGCCGCCCTGCTGCGCCCCGGTGACACCGTCCTCGCGATGGGCCTGCCGCACGGCGGCCACCTCACGCACGGGTCGCCCGCGAACTTCTCAGGCCGGTGGTTCGACTTCGTCGGCTACGGCGTCGACCCGGAGAGCGGGCTCATCGACCACGAGCAGGTGCGCGCGCTGGCCCGCACCCACCGGCCGAAAGCCATCGTGTGCGGATCCATCTCGTACCCCCGGCACATCGACTACGCGGCCTTCCGCGAGGTGGCGGACGAGGTCGGCGCGTATCTCATCGCCGACGCCGCCCACCCCATCGGCCTCGTGGCCGGGGGAGCGGCGCCCAGCCCGGTCCCGTACGCCGATGTCGTGTGCGCGACCACGCACAAGGTGCTGCGCGGTCCGCGCGGCGGCATGCTGCTGTGCGGGAGCGAGCTGGCCGAGCGGGTGGACCGGGCGGTTTTCCCCTTCACCCAGGGGGGTGCGCAGATGCACACCGTCGCCGCCAAGGCCGTCGCGTTCGGCGAGGCGGCGACTCCGGCGTTCACCGCGTACGCCCATCAGGTGGTCGCCAACGCGCGGGTGCTCGCACAGAGCCTGGCCGTCGAGGGGCTCTTGGTCACCACCGGCGGCACCGACACCCATCTGCTGACCGTCGACCCGGCGCCGCTCGGCGTGGACGGCCGCACCGCCCGTGGCCGTCTGGCCGCCGCCGGAATGGTCCTCGACACCTGTGCGCTGCCCCACCCCGACGTGCGGGGACTGCGCCTGGGCACGGCAGCCGTCACCACGCAGGGCATGGGGGAGGCGGAGATGGCCGGGATCGCGGTGCTGTTCGCGGGTGTGCTGCGGAATGACATTGCGGGGAAGGAGGCGTATGCGGAGGTACGGGAACTTACTAGCCGATTTATCCCATATTGAATACATACGCAAGGGAATGGTGGGGCAATTGACGTACTCAAGAGAGTAATGGTCGACGTAGGTAAGGTTACGCGCCGGTCCACTTCGACACCTGGACTGGACGGCGATAATCATTTGACCCTGCTCGCCCCTTTTGCCTGCATCCCGCAGACGGTCTCGCTGGGTAAAGCGCGCCCGCGTCCTTGTTCTTCGTCAAGGATGTTCATAAGATCATCAGGAAACGTTCTTCTCTTGGACCTTCTGGAGGTTTTGTGATCTTCCGGCGCTTTTCTCCCGCTTGTGTCGTCGCTGCGGCGGTCCTGCTGGTGGGGGCTACTGCGGCCACAGCTGCGGCGGACCCCAGCAACACGGTGTCCGTCGCCACGACAGATGGAAATCCGATAGGGGGGACCGGAATCTTCTGGGGTGACTTCGATCACGGTGCGGACAACCCCGAGGTCCTGGGCGCCTGCGATAAGCAGTCGGACGGCCTCCGTGTCTACGCGAACGTCTCGTGGCAGGACAGCAACGGCAACTGGGACATCCGGGAAGTCGAGGATGCGACCGGAATGGGGGATGGCTGTGAATACAAGTACCTCCCGAATATTGCTGACGGAACCAAGGTGTACATAGACGCATGCCTCAAGAATGGCGCGAACGGCGCAGTCCGCTTCTGCGGGAGCGGTACAGCCATAGCCTGACCGTCTGCCTTCCCTGGTTCGGTCGAACCGCCCCGGCCTAGTGGTCCGGGGCGGTTCGTGCGTGAGCGCTGCCGCCAGTCCAGATTGTGGTGGGGATGGGCGGCTGCCCACGTTATGGTGGACGTGCATGAGGCTGGGGACGGCTTCGTGGTTACGCGCTGGCGTAGTAGCCTCCTCTCATTGCAACTACCGCTGTTATGGCAGCGACTTGCTGGCACTGTGATGTCGAGAGTGGGGGATGCACCTTCGGTGACGCGCATCCCTCACCTTCCACATGTGAGTTGCTCTCGGGCATGAGCGACGTACAGTACGGAAAGACGTGTGCCTCGTAGACGGAATCTGTCGATGCGAAGAGCGGCGAGCCTGGTTCGGCCGCTTTGCCCCGTCCCTGCGTCCAATGCTGGGTTCATCAACAGACGTGGGACGCTAGGGTGTGGTGCTGAAAGACTGGCGAGATCTGTGGGGAAGCCTTGCGTGAATACCTGCTGACGCTCTGTATCACGGCTGCGGTGACGTACCTACTGACCGGGCCGGTGCGGAAGTTCGCGATCATTGCCGGAGCGATGCCGGAGATCCGTGCGCGGGATGTGCACAGAGAGCCTACACCGCGGCTCGGCGGTATCGCGATGTTCTTTGGCTTGTGCGCGGGCCTGCTGGTTGCCGACCACCTGACCAACCTTCACGAGGTCTTCTCCAGGTCGAACGAGCCGCGGGCCCTACTCTCTGGAGCCGGGCTCATCTGGCTGATCGGTGTCCTGGACGACAAGTTCGAGCTCGACGCCCTCATCAAGCTCGGCGCCCAGATGATCGCCGCGGGCGTCATGGTCATGCAGGGTCTTACGATTCTGTGGCTACCCCTCCCTGGCGTCGGTATGGTTGCGCTCACTACATGGCAGGGCACGTTGCTCACTGTCGCTCTCGTCGTCATTACCATCAACGCGGTAAATTTCGTCGACGGCCTGGACGGCCTTGCTGCAGGCATGGTGTGCATCGCGGCCGCTGCGTTCTTCATGTACGCGTACCGCATCTGGTACGGCTACGGAATCGAAGCCGCTGCCCCAGCGACGCTCTTCGCAGCGATCCTTATGGGTATGTGCCTCGGTTTTCTGCCGCACAATATGCACCCCGCTCGCGTCTTCATGGGCGACTCGGGCTCGATGCTCATCGGCCTCGTTCTAGCCGCCGGCGCCATCTCGGTGACGGGGCAGGTCGACCCTGATCTGATGAAGCTGTTCTCGGGATCTGAGCGCAACAGTGTCCACCAGATGGTTCCCGTCTACATCCCGTTGCTGATGCCCCTGACGATCATCGCCGTCCCGGCGGCCGACCTGGTGCTCGCCATCGTGCGGCGTACCTGGCGGGGCCAGTCCCCGTTCGCCGCCGACCGGGGGCACCTGCACCACCGTCTCCTTGAGATCGGGCACTCGCACAGCCGTGCCGTGCTCATCATGTACTTCTGGTCGGCGCTGATCGCCTTCGGAGCCCTTGCCTACTCGGTGAACTCGGGTGCCATGTGGATCGTGCTCGGCATCATGGCGCTCAGCGCGGTGGGCCTGGTCCTGCTCCTGCTGCCGCGGTTCACGCCGCGTGCCCCGCGCTGGGCCGAGAACCTCGTGCCGCCCCGCTACCGCCGGCAAAAGGCCGTGGATGCGGAAGGCGGGGAAGGCGGGGAAGGCGGGGAAGGCGCCCCGGCGGGTGCGTACGCAACGGGCGAAGGGGTGCAGGACGAGGCCGAGGACGGCAGCGCCGAGGGTGCGGAACACCGCACTCCGGTGGCCATCGGAGTCTCAGGAGTCAACGGGGCGACCGCCGTTGGACCCCGTTCGCGCCTCCTGGACGAGCCCAGGGCCGGCACCTCGCGCTGAAACCGGGGCTGACGCCGGGTAAGAATCGTGCAAGAGTCGCCCGGTGGGCGGCTCCCAGAAAACGCCCTAATACCAGACAAGTTGGTCGCCCGGCTGCACAGACGTGCATGTTCACCCTCATGTGTGACGCCGAGCACACCAGCCAGGTAAAGACCTCATCAAATAGTTTGTGATACGGTTCACGAGAACCCAGGGCAGAGCCGAAGGACCGCAGTGCGACGGTTCGTTGGCGGTGAGGTTCTCTCTCTGTCCGGGACTACGCTCGTCCATGACGACACCATCCCCCTTGAGCAAAGCGGAGTTGCCGCCATGCCCTCCAACGACGTCCGGACCCTTCTCCAGGCCGCTGGGCCCACAGCTACCGTCGGCGCGATCGCCGCCGTCGTCAGTGGTGTGGTCGCGGGTGGCAAGGGGGCGGTCGGGGCCGTCGTGGCGACGCTGGTCGTGATCCTCTTCATGGGTATTGGGCTGTACGTTCTACAGCGCGTCGCCGCATCGCTTCCGCACCTTTTCCAGGCGATGGGTCTGATGCTCTATACGGCACAGCTCCTTCTGCTGTTCATCTTCGTCGCGGCCTTCAAGAACACGACGTTGTTCAACCCCAGGGCGTTCGCCGTCACACTTGTCGCCACCACGCTCGCGTGGATCGGCGCCCAGGCGCGTGCCCACATGAAGGCCAAGATCCTTTACGTCGAACCCGACTCCTCGAAGGGCGACAAGCCCGAAAAGACGGGGCACTCGTCGTGAGGGGTAGGGCCGGGATAAGGGCACGTCGGGGATCCTGCTATCGTCCGGTGCCAACTGCGGCATCGCGGGCGCGGGCATCTGAGCTGACGCCTGCCCCAGCGCGAGGCTCGATGCCCTCCTGCCGCCCCCATACCCGTAACACCAGTCCAGTGCCGAACCGCGGCCGTGCGCCGCGCCGACACAACGAGGTTGCCGTACCTATGCGCCACGCTGAAGGAGCCCGCGGTGAGTGCTGACCCGACGCAGGTGCTCGCCTTCGAGACCGACTGCCACATCTTCGACGGCTGTGGATTCCCGGCTCCCGGCCTGCACTCGTTCCTGTTCGAGCCCCTGGTGGGCGACGCGGACAGCAGCGTCTACTTCAACAAGACGATGCTCCTGGCGCTGCTCGGCTCCGTCATCATCATCGGTTTCTTCTGGGCTGCCTTCCGCAAGCCGCAGGTGGTCCCGGGCAAGCTGCAGATGGTGGCCGAGACGGGTTACGACTTCATCCGACGAGGCGTCGTCTACGAGACGATCGGAAAGAAGGAGGGCGAGAAGTACGTTCCGCTCGTCGTCTCGCTGTTCTTCTTCATCTGGATGATGAACCTCTGGTCGATCATTCCGATCGCCCAGTTCCCGGTGACGTCGATCATTTCGTACCCGCTGGTTCTCGCCCTGATCGTCTACATCCTGTGGGTCTCGCTGACGTTCAAGCGGCACGGCTTCGTCGGTGCCTTCAAGAACTTCACGGGATACAACAAGGAACTCGGCGCGGTTCTGCCGCTGGCGATGGTCATCGAGTTCTTCTCGAACCTGGTGGTCCGGCCGTTCACCCACGCCGTGCGACTCTTCGCGAACATGTTCGCGGGCCACACGCTGCTGCTGCTCTTCACGATTGCCAGCTGGTACCTCTTGAACGGGATCGGCATCGCCTACGCCGGCGTCTCGTTCGTCATGGTCATCGTGATGACGGCCTTCGAACTCTTCATCCAGGCGCTGCAGGCGTACGTCTTCGTGCTTCTGACCTGCACCTTCATTCAGGGCGCGCTCGCCGAGCACCACTGAGCAACCCCCTGTAAAACCCCCTTAGCGTCCGGTGGTCAACCCCCGCCGGTCCGTACAGAGAAGGAAGAATCAGCATGGCTGCCACTGAGACCCTCGCCGCTGTCTCCGGCTCCCTCGGCTCCATCGGCTACGGCCTTGCCGCGATCGGCCCCGGCGTCGGCGTCGGCATCATCTTCGGTAACGGCACCCAGGCCCTTGCCCGCCAGCCCGAGGCTGCCGGCCTGATCCGCGCCAACCAGATCCTTGGCTTCGCCTTCTGTGAGGCGCTCGCCCTCATCGGCCTGGTCATGCCGTTCGTCTACGGCCAGTAGTCGTCGGATTCACGACAGCCCACTAGACGAAAGGCACTGATATGAGCCAGCTGCTCATTGTCGCGGCCGAGGAGATGGAGAGTCCCCTCGTTCCGCCGATTCCCGAGCTGGTCATCGGCCTGATCGCCTTCGTCATCGTCTTCGGCTTCCTCGCCAAGAAGCTCCTCCCGAACATCAACAAGGTTCTGGAGCAGCGCCGCGAGGCCATCGAGGGCGGTATCGAGAAGGCCGAGGCCGCTCAGTCCGAGGCGCAGAGCGTGCTCGAGCAGTACAAGGCTCAGCTCGCCGAGGCCCGGCACGAAGCCGCGCGTCTGCGCCAGGAGGCGCAGGAGCAGGGCGCCACGCTCATCGCCGAGATGCGCGCGGAAGGCCAGCGGCAGCGCGAGGAAATCATCGCCGCCGGTCACTCGCAGCTCGACGCCGACCGCAAGGCCGCCGCGTCCGCGCTGCGCCAGGACGTCGGCCAGCTGGCCACCGAACTGGCCGGCAAGCTCGTCGGCGAGTCCCTTGAGGACCACGCCCGGCAGAGCCGCACGATCGACCGGTTCCTCGACGGTCTCGACGAGAGCGCTTCGAAGGCCGAGGCCACGCGATGAACGGAGCGAGCCGCGAGGCCCTGGCCGCCGCACGTGAGCGTCTCGACGCGTTGACGGACTCGACGTCCGTGGACGCGGCGCAGCTCGCCGACGAGCTGGCCGCCGTCACCGCGCTGCTCGACCGCGAGGTGTCGTTGCGTCGGGTCCTCACCGACCCGGCGCAGGCGGGCGAGGCGAAGGCCGAACTGGCCGCGCGCCTCCTGGCCGGCCAGGTCAGCGGTACCACGGCCGACCTGGTGGCCGGTCTGGTGCGCTCCCGCTGGTCGCGTTCGCGCGACCTGGTCGACTCCGTCGAGGAGCTGGCCGACACCGCCGACCTCACGGCGGCCCAGCGGGCGGGTGCGCTCGACAACGTCGAGGACGAGCTGTTCCGGTTCGGCCGGATCGTCTCTTCGAACACCGGGCTGCGCGCCGCGCTGACCGACCGTGGCGCCACGACCGCGGCCAAGAGCGAGCTGCTGCGCAGCCTGCTCGGCGGCCGGGCCGACGCCGTCACCGAGCGGTTGGTCACACGCCTCGTGGCCGCGCCCCGGGGACGTAGCCTGGAGTCGGGACTCGAGTCCCTGTCCAAGCTCGCCGCCGAGCGCCGCAACCGCATGGTCGCCGTCGTCACCTCGGCGGTTCCACTGAGCGACGTGCAGAAGCAGCGCCTCGGCGCCGCCCTCGCGAAGCTCTACGGCCACCCGATGCACCTCAACCTCGACGTGGACCCCGAGGTCCTCGGCGGGATCCGGGTGCAGGTCGGCGACGAGCTCATCAACGGTTCCATCGCGGACCGGCTTGAGGACGTCAGCCGCCGCATGGCGAGCTAGCAGCAACTCAATACGCGTACAGCAGCAATACACCGCAGTACTTACGGCAAGTTACGGCCCTGGTTGGGCCGTGCAGAGGATTCCTGGGGGCCCGCGGCTCAGCCGCAAGGGAAACAGCCCCAGACCCCCCAAGAAAACTTCGGGCCCAACAAGGAGAGCAGGGAACCCAGATGGCGGAGCTCACGATCCGGCCGGAGGAGATCCGGGATGCGCTGGAGAACTTTGTCCAGTCGTACAAGCCGGACGCGGCCTCGCGCGAGGAGGTCGGTACGGTCACCCTTGCCGGCGACGGCATCGCGAAGGTCGAGGGCCTGCCCTCGGCCATGGCCAACGAACTGCTGAAGTTCGAGGACGGCACCCTCGGTCTCGCACTGAACCTGGAAGAGCGCGAGATCGGTGCGGTCGTCCTCGGTGAGTTCAGCGGTATCGAGGAGGGACAGCCGGTCACGCGTACCGGCGAGGTCCTGTCCGTGGCTGTCGGCGAGGGCTACCTCGGCCGCGTGGTCGACCCGCTCGGCACCCCGATCGACGGCCTCGGCGAGATCGAGACGTCCGGCCGCCGCGCCCTGGAGCTGCAGGCTCCGGGCGTCATGGCCCGTAAGTCGGTGCACGAGCCGATGGAGACCGGCTACAAGGCCGTCGACGCGATGACCCCGATCGGCCGTGGCCAGCGTCAGCTGGTCATCGGTGACCGTCAGACCGGCAAGACCGCTCTGGCCATCGACACGATCATCAACCAGCGTGACAACTGGCGCACGGGCGACCCGAAGAAGCAGGTCCGCTGCGTCTACGTCGCCATCGGCCAGAAGGGCTCGACCATCGCCTCCGTGCGTGGCGCCCTCGAAGAGGCCGGCGCGCTGGAGTACACGACCATCGTCGCCGCCCCGGCGTCCGACCCGGCCGGCTTCAAGTACCTGGCGCCGTACACCGGTTCGGCCATCGGCCAGCAGTGGATGTACGAGGGCAAGCACGTCCTCATCATCTTCGACGACCTCTCGAAGCAGGCCGACGCCTACCGCGCCGTGTCCCTGCTGCTGCGCCGTCCGCCGGGGCGCGAGGCCTACCCCGGTGACGTCTTCTACCTGCACTCCCGTCTGCTTGAGCGCTGCGCGAAGCTCTCGGACGAGCTGGGCGCGGGCTCGATGACCGGTCTGCCGATCGTCGAGACGAAGGCCAACGACGTCTCGGCGTTCATCCCGACCAACGTCATCTCGATCACCGACGGCCAGTGCTTCCTGGAGTCGGACCTGTTCAACGCCGGTCAGCGCCCCGCGCTGAACGTCGGTATCTCCGTCTCCCGAGTCGGTGGTTCCGCGCAGCACAAGGCGATGAAGCAGGTTTCCGGCCGGCTGCGCGTGGACCTCGCCCAGTTCCGTGAGCTGGAGGCGTTCGCCGCCTTCGGTTCCGACCTGGACGCCGCGTCGAAGTCGCAGCTGGACCGCGGTCAGCGGATGGTCGAGCTGCTCAAGCAGGCTCAGTACCAGCCGATGGCCACCGAGGACCAGGTCGTCTCCGTGTGGGCGGGTACCACCGGCAAGATGGACGAGGTTCCGGTCAACGACATCCGCCGCTTCGAGAAGGAGCTGCTTGAGTACCTGCACCGCAAGGAGCAGGGCCTCATGACCTCCATCAAGGAGGGCGGCAAGATGTCGGACGACACCCTGCAGGCCATCGCCGACGCGATCGCGGACTTCAAGAAGCAGTTCGAGACGTCGGACGGCAAGCTGCTCGGCGAGGACTCCCCTGCCGCTGCGGGCAAGTGACGACGGAAGGGACCTGACTCATGGGAGCCCAGCTCCGGGTCTACAAGCGTCGCATCAAATCCGTCACCGCGACCAAGAAGATCACCAAGGCGATGGAGATGATCGCCGCCTCGCGTGTCGTCAAGGCGCAGCGCAAGGTACGGGCCTCCGCGCCGTACGCGACCGAGCTCACCCGCGCGGTCACGGCGGTCGGAACCGGTTCGAACACCCAGCACCCGCTGACCACGGAGGCTGAGACGGCGACCCGTTCCGCGGTGCTGCTCCTCACGAGCGACCGCGGACTGGCCGGCGCCTTCAACTCCAACGCCATCAAGGCGGCGGAGAAGCTGACCGCGCGTCTGGTGGCCGAGGGCAAGGAGGTCGACACGTACATCGTCGGCCGCCGTGGTCTCGCCCACTACAACTTCCGTGAGCGCAAGGTCTCGGAATCGTGGTCGGGCTTCACCGACCAGCCCTCGTACGCGGACGCGAAGAACGTCGCCGTTCCGCTGATCGAGGCCATCGAGAAGGAGACGGCGGAGGGCGGCGTGGACGAGATCCACATCGTCTACACCGAGTTCGTCTCGATGATGACGCAGACGGCGGTCGACAGCCGTCTGCTGCCGCTCAGCCTCGACGAGGTGGCGGAGGAGACGTCCAGCAAGGACGAGATTCTTCCGCTGTACGACTTCGAGCCGTCGGCGGAGGACGTCCTGGACGCCCTTCTGCCGCGGTACGTCGAGAGCCGTATCTACAACGCGCTGCTCCAGTCGGCTGCCTCCAAGCATGCCGCCACGCGCCGCGCGATGAAGTCGGCGACCGACAACGCGGGAGACCTGATCACTTCACTCTCCCGATCTGCCAACGCGGCCCGCCAGGCCGAAATCACCCAGGAAATCAGCGAGATCGTCGGTGGCACCGCAGCCCTCGCCGACGCGACCGCGGGGAGTGACAGGTAATGACGACGACAGTTGAGACGGCCGTTGCCACGGGCCGCGTCGCCCGGGTCATCGGCCCGGTCGTCGACGTGGAGTTCCCCGTCGACGCCATGCCGGAGATCTACAACGCCCTTCACGTCGAGGTGGCCGACCCGGCCAACGCCGGCGAGAGGAAGACGCTGACCCTTGAGGTCGCCCAGCACCTGGGTGACGGTCTGGTCCGCACCATCTCCATGCAGCCCACCGACGGTCTGGTCCGCCAGGCCGCGGTGACCGACACGGGCACGGGTATCTCCGTCCCGGTCGGTGACTTCACCAAGGGCAAGGTGTTCAACACCCTCGGCGAGGTGCTGAACTCCGACGAGGCCTACACGGGCGACCGGTGGACCATCCACCGCAAGGCCCCCTCGTTCGACCAGCTCGAGCCGAAGACCGAGATGTTCGAGACGGGTCTGAAGGTCGTCGACCTTCTCACCCCGTACGTCAAGGGCGGCAAGATCGGTCTGTTCGGTGGTGCCGGTGTCGGCAAGACCGTGCTGATCCAGGAAATGATCATGCGTGTCGCCAACCTCCACGAGGGCGTCTCCGTCTTCGCGGGCGTCGGTGAGCGCACCCGTGAGGGCAACGACCTCATCGCGGAGATGGAAGAGAGCGGTGTTCTCGACAAGACCGCTCTTGTCTTCGGCCAGATGGACGAGCCCCCGGGCACCCGTCTGCGCGTGGCCCTGGCCGGTCTGACCATGGCGGAGTACTTCCGCGATGTGCAGAAGCAGGACGTGCTGTTCTTCATCGACAACATCTTCCGCTTCACCCAGGCCGGTTCCGAGGTCTCCACCCTGCTCGGCCGTATGCCGTCCGCGGTGGGTTACCAGCCGACCCTGGCCGACGAGATGGGTCAGCTTCAGGAGCGCATCACCTCGACGCGTGGTCACTCGATCACGTCGATGCAGGCGATCTACGTTCCCGCGGACGACCTGACCGACCCGGCCCCGGCCACCACGTTCGCCCACCTCGACGCGACGACGGTGCTCTCCCGTCCGATCTCCGAGAAGGGCATCTACCCGGCCGTGGACCCGCTGGACTCCACGTCCCGCATCCTGGACCCGCGCTACATCGCGCAGGAGCACTACGACGCCGCCATGCGCGTCAAGACGGTCCTGCAGAAGTACAAGGACCTCCAGGACATCATCGCGATCCTCGGTATCGACGAACTGGGCGAGGAGGACAAGCTCGTCGTCCACCGTGCCCGTCGCGTGGAGCGCTTCCTGTCCCAGAACACCCACGCCGCCAAGCAGTTCACCGGCGTCGACGGGTCGGACGTTCCGCTGGAGGAGTCGATCACGGCCTTCAACGCGATCATCGACGGGGAGTACGACCACTTCCCGGAGCAGGCGTTCTTCATGTGCGGTGGCATCGAGGACCTCAAGGCCAAGGCCAAGGAGCTCGGCGTCTCCTGAACCACGTGTTCCCGGTGAGGGGGCGGGGCCGTGCCTCGCGGGGCGGGCCCTGCCCCCATCACCACGCCCACTAGACTTAGACCCAACACCCGGCAGCGAAGGCCGGGTGGTGACCCGAGGAGCCCACCTTGGCTGCTGAGCTGCATGTCGAGCTCGTCGCCGCGGACCGCAGTGTCTGGTCCGGCGAGGCCACCCTGGTCGTCGCGCGCACCACGTCCGGCGACATCGGCGTCATGCCCGGTCACCAGCCGCTGCTCGGTGTGCTGGAGTCGGGCCCGGTGACCATCCGTACGAGTGATGGTGGAACGGTCGTCGCCGCGGTGCACGGCGGTTTCATCTCTTTCGCGGACAACAAGCTGTCCCTGCTGGCCGAGATCGCCGAGCTGTCGGACGAGATCGATGTCCAGCGTGCGGAGCGAGCGTTCGAGCGCGCGAAGTCGGACGCCGACGCGTCCGCCGAGCGTCGCGCGGACGTCCGACTGCGGGCGGTGTCGGCGCACTGAAACCAGCGCGCCAGAGGAAGTGACTCAGCCGCGGCCAGGACCGGAGCTAATCCGGACCGGGTCGCGGCTGAGGCGATGCGGGTGCTTTTTTCCTTTCCGTTACCTAGGAGACGAGGAGGTCGGTGTCGATGGTCCTCGCTCTGACTTTGGTCGGGTCGGTAGTAGCGCTGGTGGCCCTCGGACTCTTCGTCTTCGGCCTGCGTCGCAGAGTGATCCAGCGCTCGGGCGGCACCTTCGACTGCAGCCTCCGCTGGAACGTCCCGGAGAAGGGCGACACCAGCGGCAAGGGCTGGGGCTACGGCATCGCCCGCTACAACGGCGACCGGATCGAGTGGTTCCGCGTCTTCTCGTACGCCCTGAGGCCGCGCCGCACGCTCGAACGCTCGGCGATCGAGGTGGCCGGCCGTCGCGCTCCCGAGGGCGAGGAGGAACTGGCGCTGCTCTCCGACGCGTTCATCCTCACCTGTGTCCATCGCGGTACGCGCCTGGAGCTGGCGATGAGCGAGGACGCGCTGACGGGGTTTCTCGCGTGGCTCGAAGCGGCGCCACCGGGACAGCGAGTGAACGTGGCGTAACCACGTTCACTCGCTGCGTGGGGTTGTTGCCGCTAGGTGCTAGGTGCTAGCTCAGGCCGTTGCTGATGGAGCTCACCAGCTCACCGTTGCCGGTGTCGCCGCTGAACTCCCAGAAGAACGCGCCGCCCAGGCCCTGGTTCTTGGCCCAGGTCATCTTGGTGCCGATGGTGGCCGGGGTGTCGTAGCTCCACCAGTTGTTGCCGCAGTAGGCGTAGGCCGTGCCGGCGATCGTGCCGGTGGCGGGGCAGGAGCTCTTGAGGACCTTGTAGTCCTCGATACCCGCCTCGTACGTGCCGGGTGCCGCGCCGGTTGCCGAGCCGCCGGGAGCAGCCTGGGTCACGCCGGTCCAGCCGCGACCGTAGAACCCGATGCCGAGCAGCAGTTTCTTCGCGGGTACGCCCTTGCTCTTGAGCTTGGCGATCGCGTCGGCCGAGTTGAACCCGGCCGTCGGGATGCCGCTGTACGAGGTCAGCGGCGAGTGCGGGGCGGTCGGACCGTCCGCGTCGAAGGCGCCGAAGTAGTCGTACGTCATCACGTTGTACCAGTCGAGGTTCGCGGAGGCGCCGCCGTAGTCGGCAGCGTCGATCTTGCCACCGGAGGAGCCGTCCGCCGTGATGGCCGCGGTGACCAGGTAGCTGGAGCCGAACTCGTTGCGCAGCGCCTGGGTCAGGTTCTTGAAGGAGCTGAAGCCGGACGTGTCGCAGCTCAGGCCGCAGGCGTTCGGGTACTCCCAGTCGATGTCGATGCCGTCGAAGACGTCGGCCCAGCGCGGGTCCTCGACGAGGGCCTTGCAGGAGGCGGCGAAGGCGGCCGGGTTGGCGGCGGCCTCACCGAAGCCGCCGGAGTAGGTCCACCCGCCGAACGACCACAGCACCTTGATGTTCGGGTACTTGGCCTTCAGCTGGCGCAGCTGGTTGAAGTTGCCGCGCAGCGGCTGGTCCCAGGTGTCGGCGGTGCCGCTGACGGACTGGTCGGCGGTGTACGCCTTGTCGGTGGCCGCGTAGGCGTCGTCGAGGGTGCACTTGCCGCCCTTGACGTTGCCGAACGCGTAGTTGATGTGCGTGATCTTCGACGCGGAGCCGGAGCTGACCAGGTTCTTCACGTGGTAGTTGCGGCCGTAGACGCCCCACTCGGTGAAGTATCCGAGCTTGACCTTGTCGCCGGTGGGCGGGTCGGTGGTGCCGCCGGTGGTGTGCACGGCGGTCGCGCCGCTCACCGGCCCCGTCTGGTCGGCGGTGTCACGGGCCTGGACGGTGTACGAGTAGTCGGTGCCGGCGGTCAGACCGGTGTTCGTGTACGAGGTGCCGGTGACCGTGGTGACCTTGGCGCCGTCGCGCAGGACGTCGTAGTTCTTGACGCCCTTGTCGTCGGTGGCCGCGCTCCAGGCGAGCTTCACCGAGGTGTTGGTGATGCCGGAGGCGGTCGGCTTGCCCGGTGCGGAGGGCGGGTTGTCGCCGGGGACCGTGGGCCCGCCGTCACAGCTGCCGCCGTTGAGCTTGCAGTTGGCGGGGGAGCCGGAGCCCGCCCCGTTGAAGCCGAAGGAGAGGGAGGCGCCCGGTGCGAGGGTGCCGTTCCAGGACTTGTTCTTGGCGGTCCAGTGGGTGCCGGAGCTGGTGACGTCGGCGTCCCAGGCGGAGGTGACCGAGGTGCCCGAGGGGAAGTCCCACTCGACGGTCCAGGCGCTGATGGCCGTGGTGCCGGTGTTCTTGACGGTCCACTTGCCTTCGAAGCCGGTGCCCCAGTCCTGGGTCTTGGCGTAGGTGGCGGTCGCCGACGTGGCGGCGGAGGCGGGGCTCGCGAGCCCGACCAGCGCGGCGAACGGCAGCAGCAGGGTGGTGAGCCCCGCCACGGCCCTGTGTCCGAATCTGTGCCCGAGGCGTCTGTGTCCGAGGCGCATCCGCGTCTCCTAGGGGGAGTTTTGTGAGGTGCGCAGGACAATAGAAAGGTCTGGACCATAGGTCAATAGGTCCAGACCACTGTGGGGCCGCGGTGCGACTACTTGTTACACGCCCAACTCCTGCGCCAGGACAGCCGCCTGGACCCGGCTGCGCAGCTCCAGCTTGCCCAGGAGGCGGCTGACGTGCGTCTTCACGGTGGCCTCCGCCATGTCGAGACGTACCCCGATCTCCGCGTTGGGCAGACCCTCGCCGAGGCAGAAGAGGACCTCCCGTTCCCGCGGGGTCAGCGCGTCGAGGACCGACGGGTCGGTCCGCGGCCCGCGTACGGGCTTCGCGGCGAACTCGGCGATCAGACGCCGGGTGACCGCGGGCGAGATGAGGCCCTCACCGCCCGCCACCGTGCGGACCGCGTCGAGGAGTTGTCGGGCCTCGGTGTTCTTCAGCAGGAAGCCGGCGGCGCCCGCGCGCAGCGCGCCGAACACGTACTCGTCGAGGTCGAAGGTGGTCAGTACGAGGACGTCGGCGAGGCCCTCGTCGACGACCTGGCGGGTGGCGGAGACGCCGTCCAGGCGGGGCATCTGGACGTCCATGAGGACGAGGTCGGGCCGCAGCTCCCTGGCCAGGGCCACCGCCTGCTCGCCGTCCGCGGCCTCGCCGACCACCTCGATGTCGGGGGCGCTGCGCAGGATGAGGACGAGACCGGCGCGTACGGCGGACTGGTCCTCGGCGACGAGCACACGGATCATTCGGCTTCTCCTTCGGTGAGCGGGAAAGTGGCGAGGACCGTCCAGATCCTGCCGTCCGCCGGGTCTGCGGCTCCGGCCTTGGGCGCGGCTCCGGGTGCGGCCTCGGGGCCGGCCTCGGGTACGGCTCCGGGGCCGGGTCCGGCCTCGAACGTGCCCTGGAGCAGGGCGACCCGCTCACGCATCCCGATCAGGCCCGCGCCCGAACCGGGGGCGCGCGGGCCGTCGTCCCGGTCGCCGCCGAACGGGCTGGTCACGCACATGTCCAGAGCGTGGTCGCGCTGGACGAGCGAGACGGTGACCCGACCGGGGGAGGCGTGCTTGAGGGCGTTGGTCAGCGATTCCTGCACGATGCGGTAGGCCGCCAGTTCGACCGGGGCCGGAAGCGCCGTGTGCGTGCGGTCGAGGCCGACGTGGAGGCCGTTGGCGCGGGCGTGGTCCACGAGCGCGTCGAGTCCGTCCAGGGTGGGCGCGGCGGCCGGCTCGGTGTCACCGCTGCTGTCGCGCAGAATGCCGATGAGGCGGCGCATCTCGGCGAGCCCCTCGACACTGTTCTCGCGGATGACACCGAGGGCCTCCTTCGAGGTGTCCGGGTCGTCGAGGGAGAGCGCGGCCGTGGAGTGGATGGCGATCGCCGACAGGTTGTTGGCCACCATGTCGTGCAACTCCCGGGCCATCCGGGCGCGTTCGGCCGCGACGGCCTGGGTACGGTCGATCTCGGCGAGCAGGGCGGTCTGCTCGGCGCGCAGGCGGGCGGCCTCGGCGGCGTCGCGATGGTTGCGGACGACCCAGCCGGTGGCGCCGGGTGTGAACGCCACGACGCCGATGACCACGCCGATCAGCAGCGCCTCAGGTTTTTGCCAGACCGCGAGGGGCACCACCGCGCCGAGCACGGTGAGCAGCCCGCTGATCCACAGGACACGGCGGGCCGTGGCGGGCGGCCCGTACAGCACGGCCGCGTACACCAGGTCCGTGAACATCACGAGGGTCACCAGGTTGCCCTGCGTGATGGTGTCGAGGGTCAGGGTGGCGACGCCGATCAACAGGCCGGTGCGCGGGCGGGTCCGCCGCAGCAGCTCGCAGCCCGCCATCACGGCGAGCAGCAGCACGACCGGCCAGCGGCCCGACCAGAGCACGATCGGGTCGGTGGCCGGACGGGCGCCGAGGCCGGCGCCCCACAGGAGGAGTCCGCCGAGCAGTCCCGCCAACGCGATGCGCACGTCGTCGCGGTGCGGGCGCGGGAGTCGTACGGGCATGACTCCATCCAACACGCAGTGCCTGCCCACCGCCTGATCCTGGGGAACGGTCCGCGAGTACATCGAAGGATGCAGAAGGACGCGGGAGGACTTCATCACCGCCGACGACGATCGGCGGCTTCGCCCACGGGAGCCTGGAAGGGTGACCGAGAGGAGCGAGCCGTGATCGTCACGCTGATCGTCGTCTGCGAGGTCGGCTTCTGGGTGCTGCTGGCCGCGGGGCTGACCTTCCGCTATCTGTTGAAGATGCGCCGTACAGGGCTGGCGCTGTTGCTGTGCGAGCCCCTGCTGGAAGTCGTCCTGCTGGTGGTCACCGCGCTGGACCTGAAGAACGGCGCCGAGCCGAGCTGGATGCACGGGCTGGCCGCGCTGTACGTCGGGTACACCGTCGGGCACGGGCATCGGACGGTGACGTGGCTCGACGGTCATGCGGCCCACCGTCTCGCGGGTGGTCCGCGGCCTGCTGGTGCGCCCAGGTACGGAATGGCTCGGGCGCGGCACGAGGGGGCGGTGTGGCTCGGCACGGTCACGGCGGCGGCCGTCGCGACCGTTCTGCTCCAGATCGCGATCTGGTACGTCGATGATCCCGGCCGTGTCTCCTCACTGGAGAACTGGCGGTACGTGGCGTGGCGGGCGGCCGGGATTCATGGGGTGATCGCGTTGACATATCTCGTGTGGCCCAAGAAGTCGCCTGCGGCGGGCCTGACGAAGCGGTGATTGGCGTGGAGTGCGGGTGCGGGTGAGTGGGGGCTGGTCGCGCAGTTCCCCGCGCCCCTAAACCCGCTCGCCGCCCGGGACCCAGAGAACATCCCCGACCTCCTTGTTGGCTGTCCTGGCCAGGATGAACAGGAGGTCCGACAGGCGGTTGAGGTAGGTCGCCGTGAGGGGGTTCATCAGCTCTCCGTGGGACTCCAGGGCCGCCCACGTAGAGCGCTCCGCCCGGCGGACCACCGTGCAGGCCTGGTGGAGGAGGGCCGCGCCGGGGGTGCCGCCGGGGAGGATGAAGGAGCGGAGCTTCTCCAACTGCTCGTTGAAGCGGTCGCAGTCCGCCTCCAGCTTGTCGATGTAGAACTGCTCGACGCGCAGGGGCGGGAACTCGGGGTTCTCGACGACCGGCGTGGAGAGGTCCGCACCCACGTCGAACAGGTCGTTCTGGACGCGGGAGAGGACCTTCACGATCTCCTCGTCGAGGTTGCCGAGGACGATCGCCGTGCCGAGGGCCGCGTTCGCCTCGTTGGCGTCGGCGTACGCCGAGATCCGCAGATCGGTTTTGGCGGTCCTGCTCATGTCGCCGAGGGCCGTGGTGCCCTGGTCGCCGGTCCTGGTGTAGATGCGCGTCAGATTGACCATGCGGACAGCGTAGTTATGCTCCGGCCGTTCGGAACACGCGTGTGCCCACTGTCACGGCGAGCCCCGCGAGGCCGACGGCCACCAGGACGCCGTACCCCATGGAGGCGGTGGCGTACGAGCCGACGTACGCGTCCCGCATCGCGTCCACCTTGCTTCCGGGCAGGGTGCCCGGTCCTTGAGGGCCGGTTAGGGCCGCGGCGAATGCCCGTTCCCGCGTAGCGGGGCGGAGGTAGCCGAATCGCCGTCAGGGCGATTCGGTGTCCTGCCCGGCTCGGCGGCGCGTCGCACGATGGCGATCAGCCAGGAGTTCAGGGAGCGGTCGTCAGTCGCAGCAGCGGCGACAGCCATGGCGTGTACGTCGTCCGGGAGGCGCAGGTTCACATGCTTCGTCATGGGACCATTCTGGCATCGGACCCAAGATGCAGCTATGATGGGACCATGAGTCGTTTCCGGATGTACCCGACGCGTGAGCAGGAGCAGCAGATGCTGTCGCACTGCGCGCACGCCCGGTTCGTCTGGAACCTGGCTGTCGAGCAGCACTCGCACTGGCGCAGGGGCCGCAAGTCCGCGCCCGGGTTCGCCGAGCAGTGCCGCCAGCTCACCGAGGCCCGGCGTGAGAATGAATGGCTCGGCTCCGGGAACGCCGATGTGCAGCAGCAGGCGCTGAAGGATTTCGCCAGGGCCAAGGCCGCGAAGTTCACGTCCGGGTTCGGTGAGCCGACCTGGCGGAAGAAGTTCCGGCACGAGGGCTTCAGGGTCATCGGCACCGACCGCGTGCCCGAGCACAACGGCGACGGCTCACCGAAACTGAACACGAAGACCGGCAGGCAGATCATGGGCCGCTCGGTCGGGGTGCAGAAACTCAACCGTCGATGGGCGCAGGTCAAGGTGCCCGGTTGCGGCTGGGTGCGCTTCCGCCTCACCCGCGCCGGGCTACCGGAAGCGAAGACCTTCCGCGTCACCTTCCGCAACGGGCAGTGGCACATCGCGTTCGCCGTCATCCCCGACCCGGTCACCGCGCCCGGCACGGGCGAGGTCATCGGTATCGACCGGGGCGTGACGATCACCGCAGCCCTGTCCGACGGCCGGAAGCTGAACTGCCCGCAGCTCACGGTCAAGGAACGCGCCCAGATCCGCAAGCACCAACGGCGCGCCGCCCGCGCTCCCAGGGGCAGCGAAGCCAAGGCGGCCGAGCACGCCAGGGTCGCCCGGCTCAGGGCCCACGAGGCCAACCAGCGCAAGGACTGGTGTGAGAAGACCTCGACCATGCTCGCCAGGTCGTACGACCTAATGCGGTTCGAAAAGCTGAACATCAAGAACATGACCCGCTCCGCGAAAGGAACGATCGAGGAGCCGGGCAGGCGGGTAGCGCAGAAGTCCGGACTGAACCGGGCGATCCTCGCCCAGGGCTGGGGTCTCCTGCGTCAGCGCACCGAGCACAAGGCGCCCGGCCGGATCGAAGATGTCCCCGCGCCCTACACGAGTCTTCGGTGCAGCGCCTGCGGATGGATCGACAAGAACTCGCGCAAGAGCCAAGCCGAGTTCGAGTGCTCCTCCTGCGGCTTCACCTGCAACGCGGACACCAACGCAAGCATCAACGTCGCGGCAGGACAGGGCGGGATTCCCCGCCCCCGGCGCTCAGCCGGTGCCGGAGGGACGACACCGCCCACACAGCGGTCGAGTGTCCGTGAACCTCAGCCCAATTGGGTTGGAATCCCCCTCTTCTAAGAGGGGGAGGATGTCAACAGATAGCGCAGCGGCATCACGTGCGAGAGGGCGTCCAGCCAGCCAGGCGCCAGTGACATGGGCAGCATGAGGCCGGACAGCAGCATGGACGGCATGGTCGTGGCGTTGACCGTCGGGCCGAACGCGTGGGGCGAACCGGTCCGCATGGCCAGCGCGTACGACAGCGAGGCCAGGAACACGGTCAGCAGCGCGATGAAAGCGCGACGAACCCGAAGCCGATCAGGATGCCGGCCACGGGTGCGCGCAGGCCCATCACCACGGCGGCCAGGACCAGCAGGACCGCCTGGAGGACGAAGACCGCCGTGTCGCGCAGCACCCGGCCGAGCAGGAACGCGAGCCGGCTGACCGAGGTGACGCGCATCCGCTCCACGACCACCTGGAGGCGACCCTGCGCGAGGAGACGCGGGCGGCCCCGGACGATCCGATGCCGGGTCTGATGGCGGGCCAGATCGGCTGGCTCCACCAGACCGTCATGAGCACCGTCTCCCGCGAGATGGTCGCCGGCCGCGATCCGGCCACGGTCTCCCGCGAGGTGCTGACGCTTCTGGACGGCATGGAGGACCTGCTGAGCGAGAAGGTCCTCAACTACGCCGTACGGGCGGCGGAATGAGCCGCCCGGTGTGATGTCCGCCAGATGAGACGTGACGCGCATTACTTACCGGTCACATGGCACCTCACGAGCGCTAGGGTCCGCCGGAGAGGCACTCCTGGCAACCCCAGGGGACGCGGAGAAGAAGCAGGGGAGTCGGACAGTGGCACGGAAGCTCGCCGTCATCGGAGCCGGACTCATGGGGTCCGGCATCGCCCAGGTCGCCGCGCAGGCCGGCTGGGACGTCGTCCTGCGGGATGTCACCGACGAGGCGCTGACCCGTGGCACCGACGGCATCAAGGCCTCGTACGACAAGTTCGTGAGCAAGGGCAAGCTGGACGCCGCCGCGGCCGAACAGGCGTTGGGCCGCATCACCACGACCACCGACCTGGACGCGGTCGCCGATGTGGACATCGTCGTCGAGGCCGTCTTCGAGAATCTGGAAGTCAAGCACGAGATCTTCCGGACGCTCGACCGGCTGGTGAAGGACGAGACCGTACTCGCCTCCAACACCTCCGCCATCCCGATCACCAAGATCGCGGCGGCCACCGGCCGTCCGGAGCGGGTCGTCGGAGTCCACTTCTTCTCGCCGGTCCCGATGATGCAGCTCTGCGAGCTCGTCCGCGGCTACAAGACGACCGACGAAACGCTCGGACGCGCGCGGGAGTTCGCCGAGTCGGTCGGCAAGACCTGCATCGTCGTCAACCGTGACGTGGCCGGCTTCGTGACCACCCGGCTCATCTCGGCGCTCGTCGTCGAGGCGGCCAAGCTGTACGAGTCGGGCGTGGCCACCGCCGAGGACATCGACCTCGCCTGCAAGCTGGGCTTCGGTCACGCCATGGGGCCCCTCGCCACCGCCGACCTCACGGGCGTCGACATCCTTCTGCACGCGACCGGCAACATCTACACCGAGTCCCAGGACGAGAAGTTCGCCCCGCCGGAGCTGATGCGCCGGATGGTTGACGCCGGTGACATCGGACGCAAGAGCGGGCAGGGCTTCTACACGTACTGATACACGTACTGATGCGCGTACCGACTCTGTGGTGATCATCAGCCTGTCACGCTGTCACTCATCCGGGTTGGTTTCGGTATCGGTTCGCTCACGGAGGGCAACTTCTGCCCCGGTACGGCAGTCAGTCCCGGCACAGGGCACGACGAAAGACGCTGAGCACGAAGACGCTGAGTACGAACACGCACTCTCGGGGAGCGCATATGCACATCAGGGGCGACCACGCCGAGCTGGTCGTCGGGGGCCGCCTCGACGTCCGCAGCGCGGCGGACGCCCGTACGGTCCTGCACTCGGCCATCGACGACGGCGTCGGCGACCTGGTGCTCGACCTGTCAGAGCTGGACTCCTGGGATGCCACCGGGCTCGGTGTCATCATGGGGGCCCACCGGCGGGCGGGGCGGTGCGGTCGAACGCTTGTGCTACGCGATGTCCCGCCACAGATGCAACGCCTGCTGGTGGCCACCCGGCTGCACCGCATCCTGGCCATCGAGGGCGGTATCGGGGTCGAATCGCTGCCCCGGGTGTGACGTCCGGGTGCAGCGCGCAACGCCCCAGGTGTCATTTCCGCCTCCCCCGTACGCGGCCCCGCGTCACGGCCGCAAACGGCGAAGATCGGATGAGGGGGCGGAGTACGAAACCCGTACCTCACGAACAATCCTCACGAAGCTGTGACGTCTCGGACGGCGCGGTACCCCGTGTGTTCGTAGATACTGTGCGAAGGTTTAGGGTTCGGCTGCCCGCGTGTTGGAGGAACCCGTGAGTGGGCACCGGACCAGAAGCGACAGCGCAGTGTGCGGCAGGCCGGGAGGGGCTCGGCACACGACGCTTTTGGGGGGCTTGGACCTATGGACCAGACAAACCGGGGACCCGAAGAGTTCGGCCACGACGACGGCTCGGCGGCGCGACAGCGTCCGCCGCGCGATCCTTTGACGCACGGGCTGGGGCACGGAGGCGCCCAGCACACGCCCACGCCGGCCCGCACCGTACAGCTCGTCGCGGGCGACCATCTGCTCACCGTCAATCCCGTCGACGGCAGCGAGATCGAGCTGTGCCCGCCGGGCGAGCGACCGCCGCGGCCCACGAAGTTCGACGCGGCCGAGCGGACCGAGCTGGCCCGCGCCGCACGGCCTCCCGTACCACCGGGGGCCCCGCAGCGCAGACTGCCGCTCCTGGAGCGTCAGGAGGAGCGTGAGCGGCTTGTACGCCTGCTCGCGCGCGGACGCTCCGTACGGCTCACCGGGCCCTCGGGCTCGGGCCGCACCGTGCTCCTGGACGCCGTCGCCGACGACTGCGCGGACCTCGCGCCCGACGGCGTGGTCCGCCTCAGCGGCCACCGCCGTACGGCGGACGATCTGCTGCACGACCTCTTCGCCGCCGTCCACAACGCTCCGCTGCACCGGCCGGAACAGGACGACCTGCTCGCACTCGTCCACGACATCGGCGCGGTCGTCGTCCTGGACGACGTGGAGTTCGGCGGCAGCGCACTCGACGACCTGCTCGAAGCCACACCCGAGTGCGCCTTCCTGATCTCCGCCACGCCCGACATCGCCGCGCCGTCCGCCGACTCGCTCCTCGAAGAGGTCTTCCTCGGCGGTCTCGGCCGCGGCGGCGGTCTCGAACTGCTGGAGCGCGCCGTCGGCCGCGTCCTGACCGAGGACGAGGCCAACTGGGCGGCCGATCTCTGGTTCGAGTCCGAGGGACTCCCGCTGCGCTTCGTGCAGGCCGGCGCCCTGCTGCGGCAGCGCGACCAGCTGCGAGCCGACCCGGACGCCTTCGACGAGTTCGGCCAGTACACCGGCCATCACTCCGGCCATCACTCCGGCCACTATGACGCCGCGCCGGTGGGCGCGCCGTCCGACGCCGAGGGCGGCCACGAGGTGCCGCTGCCCTCGCTCGCCGAGGGCGCCGCGCCCGCCGCGCTGCTCGCCTCCCGGCTCAGCGAGTCGGCCCGCGCCACACTGCGCTTCGCCGTCGCGCTGGGCGGAGAGGTGCCGCACCAGGCGCATCTGCCCGCCCTCGCGGGACACACCCACGCGGACGCCGCACTCGCGGAGCTCGTCGGCTGCGCGCTCGTGACCCCGGTCGGATCGCACTACCGGCTCGCGGCCGGCGTGCGGACCCAGCTGGAGGCCGTCGGGTACGCGTCCGACGCCGAGGGGACGGCCGACGCCGCCGCCCGGCACTACACCTGGTGGGCCGGGCATCCCTCCGTCACCCCGGAGCGGGTCTGTGCCGAGGCGGACGCCGTGCTCGCGGCGCTGGCCGCCCTGGTGCCGCTGACCGTGCCGCCCGCCGGGGACGAGGAGACCGCCACCGCGGTGGAGCTGGCCCGGGCGGCCGCGCCCGCGTTCGCCGCCGGACTGAACTGGAGCGCCTGGGAGCGCGCGCTGCGCTCCGGAACCGAGTCCGCCCGGCTCGCCGGCGAGGTCGCGGACCAGGCCTACTTCCACCACGAGCTGGGCGTCCTCGCGCTCTGCGGCGGGCAGCTCGACCGGGCCCGCGCCGAACTGGAGGCGTCCATCGGCCTGCGCGGCGCCCTCGCCGACAAGCGCGGCACCGTCGCGGGCCGGCGCGCCCTCGCCCTGGTCGCGGACCGCTCGGGCGCTCCCGGGCTCTCGGTTTCGCTTGAGCCGGGGGGACCAGGGGGCTTCTCGACACCGCCCGCGGGTCTGGGTTCGACGGCGGGCGAGGAGGTGCCCGACGCGCGGTCCGAGGAGTCTGCGTCACCGCCCGGCGGCGTACCGGCCGCGTACCTGCCGGTGCCTACGCTGCAGGCGCCGGGCGAGCCCGCCACCCTGATCACGCATCAGTCCGGGCCCGCCTCCTCGGCGAAGCCCGGCAAGGTCAAGGGCCTGGTCAGTGGCACCCGGCGCAATCTGGTGGCTGCCGGAGCGGGCGCTCTGCTCGCCGCCGTGCTCGGCACGGTGGTGACACTCGGCGCGACCTCCAACCCCGACGACAAGACCCCGTCGGAGAAGGTCGGCGTCGGCCCGTCGGCCAGCGCGGGCGACGACGGCAGCGGGCTCGGCGCGGACCGGCCGAAGAAGGGCAGCAGCGACGCGGACTCGACGGCCGGGCCGACCGGCCCGGGCCAGGACGGTGTCCCCGGAACCGCGGACGACCCGGCACCGACCTCGACCGGCGAGCCGTCGGACGACCCGAGCGGCTCGAAGGAACCGAGCCCGACCAAGTCCACGAGCAAGCCGCCGCCCTCCTCCTCCAAGCCGCCGACCTCGCCGAAGCCGCCGGACAGCCCGACTCCGACTCCGACGCCGACTCCGACACCGACCGGGCCCACCGGGGAACCCAGCAGTCCGGCGCCGTCCACACCGCAGAACTCCAACTCGGCCAGCGGTCCCGCGTCCAGCCCCGCCGAGAGCAGCAGCTCCGCGGGCAGCAGCGCACCGGGGTCGCCCTCGGTGATCTGAGGCGCGACGCGGACAACCGCGTGCGGACAACCGCGTACGGCATGACGGTGGGCCGGGTCCGCAGAGGACCCGGCCCACCGTCATGCCGTACGGGACTTGCCGTACCAGGTGCTTCCGCTGTCGTCAGAACAGCCGCAGCTTGTCGTCCTCGATGCCCCGCAGCGCGTTGTAGTCGAGGACCGTGCAGCCGATGCCCCGGTCCGTGGCGAGGACGCGCGCCTGGGGCTTGATCTCCTGGGCCGCGAAGACGCCGCGGACCGGCGCGAGGTGCGGGTCTCGGTTCAACAGGTCCAGGTAGCGCGTCAGTTGCTCCACGCCGTCGATCTCGCCGCGCCGCTTGATCTCCACGGCGACGGTCCCGCCGTCCGCGTCGCGGCAGAGGATGTCGACCGGGCCGATGGCCGTCATGTACTCGCGGCGGATCAGCGAGTAGCCCTCGCCGAGAGTCTCGATACGGTCGGCGAGAAGCTCCTGGAGGTGCGCCTCCACACCGTCCTTGATCAGGCCGGGGTCGACACCGAGCTCGTGCGACGAGTCGTGGAGGACCTCCTCCATCGTGATGATGAGCTTCTCGCCGGCCTTGTTGATGACGGTCCAGACGCCGCTGTCGTCACCCGAGCCCTCCTTCAGGGTGCAGGGCGGCGACATCCAGTTGAGGGGCTTGTAGGCCCGGTCGTCCGCATGGATCGAGACACTCCCGTCCGCCTTCACGAGGATGAGGCGGGGAGCCGACGGGAGATGGGCGGTGAGCCGGCCCGCGTAGTCGACGGAGCAGCGGGCAATGACGAGACGCATGGTCGGCAACGCTACTCGACCGGTACGGGTCGGCGCGATCCGCCCGGAGGGCTCGTTGACGGGAGCTGGTTCCGTCGTCCCTGTTTCCCCGGATAAGCCCTGTTCGGAAGTGGCTGGTTGTGTGCACGTTGAGTCTTCCCGGCGTGGGCAATGTCCTGGTGCGGCCACGAACAGTTGCCTACCGTATAAGCGGGAGGTTGCGATGTATGTACTCAGCGTGTTCGACATCGTGGCCTCCTTACCTGTCCGTCAGCCCCCTCTGGCGAGGGGGTGCGAGAGGAGAACCCATGTCGCTGGACGTCTCACCGGCCCTACTCGAAAAGGCCGAGCGAGGCGAGGTCGACGAAGCGGAATTTGTCGACTGCGTCCGGACCTCCCTGCCCTACGCATGGGAGATGATCAGCTCGTTGGTGGCTCAGCTGAAGGTGGACGGCGGAAACTTCGCCGACAACCAGACGCCTCCGCCGGACGAGCAGGCGCGGGGCCAGCTGCTGCGTGCCCTCGCGAGTGACGCGATACGAGGTGCGCTGCAACGGCACTTCGGGGTGCGCCTGGCCTTCCAGAACTGCCACCGGGTGGCAGTGTTCCCGCTGGAGAGCTCGGTGGACGACACCCTGACCCGCTTCACGTCGGTGCGCAGCCAACTGCTGAACCAGTCCCCGGAGTTCCGGGATTGCTGACGCGGTGACGCCGCACGGCTTGCCGCTCCGTACGCGGGAGGTGTTCCTGTACGGGAGCGGCAGGTTTTCCGCGGCTCGGGCCTCGCGGGCCCGGGCCGCGGATCGGGTCGGTAGGCCGGTCCGTCGCGCCCGCTCGGTCGGGGCGCGGGCCGGCTCACCGGAGCCGTGGCAGTACCTCGCCCCCCAGTCGCCGTACGTTCTCCTCCGTGGCCGCCAGGTCGCCCGAGCCCTCCACGAGGAGGGCGAAGCGGGTGATCCCGGTGCGCTCGGAGGTCGCCGCGAGGCGGTCCGCGCACAGGCGCGGGGTGCCCACCGGGTGGAGCCCGCAGAGGAGTTCGGTGTAGGCCAGCGGATCGCGCATCGAGCGCTTGCGGTCGTCCACCGTCACATGCGCGTCGAGCCCCTGCTTCAGCCACCCCGGCATGGCCTTCTGGAGTGATTCGACCGCGTCCGTGCGGCGGTCCGCGATCTGCGCGACTCCGGCCGACACATGGGCGGCGTCGGCGCCCGCGATCTCGTCGGGGGAGTGCCCCGCGGCGCGCGCGTGCCCCCGCCACAGGGCGACCATCTCGGCTTTCTCCTCGTCCCCCACATGCATGCCGAGAAGCATCGGCAGTCCGCGCTCGGCGGCCATCCTGACGCTCGCCGGTGAGGTACAGGCGACGATGACCTCGGGGCTCTCACCGCCCGACAGAGCCTCCGACGGCCGTGGCACGACGGGGACTTCGCGGAAGTCGAAGCGCTCGGAGCAGCCCGCCACAGACGGCCGGCGCAGCCAGCGCACCAGCAGATCGAGTGATTCCGGGAACCCCTTCTCGTACGCCTCAAGGCCCGTCCCGAAGACCTCCAGGTCGACCCAGGGGCCGCCACGCCCCACCCCGAGCGAGAAACGCCCGCCCGACGTCACGTGCAGCAGCGCGGCCTGCTCGCCGAGCGCCACCGGGTGCACGGTGGGCAGCACGCTGACCGCCGTGCCCACGCGGATACGACGGGTGCGGCCGAGCAGTAACGCCGCGAGCGTGACGGCCGACGGACACGTCCCGTACGGCACGAAGTGGTGCTCGGCCAGCCACACCGCGTCGAGCCCGGCCTCCTCGGCGACCTCGGCCGACCGCACCGCGCGGTGCAGCGCCTCGCCCTGGCCCTGACCGGGAAACTGGGCCGCCAGAACAAAACTTCCTACGCGCATCGCACTCCTGCCTCCTTGTGCCGACGCGGCTCCCCCACATCGCATAACCGTCTGACACGTGCCAAGGACACGGCTTGGCGGGGAGATTGGCGGATTGTCTGCAGAATGAGCCGGCTGTACGGGAGATCTGTGGGAATGAGTGACGGACGCGTACCCCCGGGCGCCCCGCGTAGGCTGAACACAGTCCGTGTTCCCTGTATAGCTCCGTGAGGTGCCCTGTGTCCCCGCGTCGCAACCGCCCCCAGGCCGATCGCTCCGCCCGCAGCGCGGACGAGGATCCGTCCGGCCGGTACGGCGGCTGGCAGTCCTTGGAGAGATGGCAGGGCGAGTCCTGGAGCGTACGGCACGTGGCGGGCGCGAGCGCGCAGGGCAAGACGTACCGCTGCCCCGGCTGTGACCAGCTGATTCCCTCCGGTGTTCCGCACGTGGTGGCCTGGCCCGAGCACTCCGGGGTGGACGAGCGCCGCCACTGGCACAAGGCGTGCTGGAACGCGAAGGACCGCCGCACCACGCGGGTGCAGCGGTCCCGGAACGCGCCGAGGTTCTGAACCCCGGCCGAAGCCCCTACGTCCGATTACACGTCGCGCCGCTCAAGGAGTGCGTACGCGCCCGCGATCGCCACCGCGGTCACACAGGCGAGCAGGAGGAGCTGCGGGCCGCCGTTCTCGTTGACGGAGTCGATCTGGAAGATCTTGGCGAGCGCGTTCGGAGCGTTGTAGTCCAGCATCTTCTCGCCGATCGAGCGCAGGCTGTCGGAGATCATCAGGAACGCGGGCAGGATCGCCGGGACAAGCACCAGACCGAGCATCGCGGTGATCGCGCCCGCGGAGTGCCGCAGCATCGAGCCCATGGCGAGCGCGAGCACGCCGAGCAGCGACACGTAGAGCGCGCCCATCAGGACGGTCCCGCCCCACTCGTTGTCCGATGCCCCGCCGTGCATGCCCGAGGTGATCAGGCCGACGAACCCGATGGCGAGGGCCGACACGACGAACGCGACGGCGAAGAAGATCAGCAGCTTGGCGGTGAGCACCCGGTGGCGCTGGGGCGAGGCCGTGAACGTCGTACGGATCATGCCTGTGCCGTACTCGGACGAGATCACCAGCACACCCAGGGTGATCAGGCAGATCTGCCCGAGGATCAGCCCGAAGAAGGCGGGGACCGAATACGGGATGTCCTGGTAGTCCCTGTCGTTGGTCTGCGTGGCGACGAGGAGGCCGATCCCCACGACCAGGAGCAGGAAGACGCCGAGCGTCCACATCGTGGAACGCAGCGACTTGATCTTCGTCCACTCCGAGGTGAGCGCATGCCCGAGGTGGGTGCGCGTGATCGGAATCGGCGAGTTGTACGAAGGCCCGGGCGCCGGCTGCCAGTTCGGGGCAGGGGCGTCCTGCTGGTGCGTCTGCGGCTGGGGCGTACTCATCGGGCGTCCTCGGGCTTGGTCAGGTCGGAGGCGGCGGACGGCTGCACGGGGGCGGCTGCGGGCTGTACGGGAGGGGGCTGTACCGGCTGGGCGTACGGGTTGGGCTCGCCGGCGCCCGGGGCGCCGTAGGGGCCCGCCGGCGGCTGTCCCTGGGACATCGCGAACGGCTGCCCGCCCTGCTGGGGCGGCGGCGGCGCGTACCAGCCCGGCTGACCCTGTCCCGGCACCGGCATCTGCTGCGGCGGCATCGCGCCCGGCGGCAGCTCCGGCTGGAAGCCCGAGAGCTGGTCCGTGGTGGAGCGGTAGTCAACGGCGCCCTGCGTCATCCGCATGTACGCCTCCTCCAGCGAGGCCTGGTGCGGCGAGAGCTCCCACAGGCGTACGTCCGCGTCGTGCGCGAGGTCGCTGATGCGGGGCAGCGGCAGACCGGTGACACGCAGCCCGCCGTCCTGCTCCGGCATCACCTGACCGCCCGCCTCCGTGAGCGCGGCCGTCAGCTTCTCGCGCTGGTGGGGCTCGGTGGCGGGCGTGCGCACCCGCGCGAAGTCGGCGGAGTTGTGCGAGATGAAGTCGCGCACGCTCATGTCGGCGAGCAGCTGACCGCGGCCGATCACGATGAGGTGGTCGGCGGTGACGGCCATCTCGCTCATGAGGTGCGAGGAGACGAAGACCGTACGGCCCTCCGCGGCCAGGGACTTCATCAGGTTCCGCACCCAGAGGATGCCCTCGGGGTCGAGGCCGTTGACCGGTTCGTCGAAGAGCAGCACCTGCGGGTCGCCGAGCAGCGCGGCCGCGATGCCGAGCCGCTGGCCCATCCCGAGCGAGAAGCCCTTGGAGCGCTTTTTCGCCACGTCCTGGAGCCCCACGACACCCAGCACCTCGTCCACCCGGCGGGCGGGGATGCCCGACAGCTGCGCCAGGCACAGCAGGTGGTTGCGGGCGTGCCGGCCGCCGTGCACGGCCTTGGCGTCGAGCAGCGCGCCGACCTGGCGGGGGGCGTTGGGCAGCCTGCGGTACGGGTAGCCGCCGATCGTCACCTGCCCGGCGCTGGGGTTGTCGAGCCCGAGGATCATCCGCATGGTGGTCGACTTGCCCGACCCGTTGGGACCGAGGAAGCCGGTGACGGAGCCCGGCCTGACCTGGAAGGAAAGGTTGTGCACGGCCGTCTTGTCGCCGTAGCGCTTCGTCAGGCCGACTGCCTCGATCATTCTCCGCACCCATCGAAAGCTTCAGGACGTCGGGGCACACGCCCCCGTAAGGGTTAGGAGGATAGCGGGGCGCTGACGGTTCCCCTCAAGACCGGGTAAAAAATCTCGGGTCACCACACCTGGTACTCCAGACGCCGTCCTCCATTCGCAGTACTAGGCGTCCCGCCTCTTCAGCAGCACATAGCCGCCGGCGACCGCGAGGACCACCCACAGCGCCATGATCCCCAGGCCGCCCCAGGGCCCGTACGGTACGTCGTCGTCGAGAGGGGTGACCACCTGCATGATCCTGCTGCCCGCCTGGTCGGGCAGGTACTGGCCGACCTTCTTGGTCGCCGAGACGTTACCGAGGATGGCGGAGATCAGGAAGAAGAACGGCATCAGGATGCCGAGGGAGAGCATCGGGCTGCGGAGCATCGTGGCGACGCCCATCGAGAAGACGGCGATGAGGGTCATGTAGAGGCCGCCTCCGACGACCGCGCGCAGGACGCCCGGGTCGCCGATCGACGCCCGGTGCGAACCGAGCATCGCCTGGCCGAGGAAGAAGGTGACGAAACTGGTGACGAGGGCCACGAGGAAGGCGAGCCCGGTCGCCACCGCCATCTTGCTGAACAGGAACGTGCCGCGCTGCGGGACGGCGGAGAGCGAGGTGCGGATCATGCCGGTGCTGTACTCGTTGGACACCACGAGGACGCCGAACACGATCATCGCCAGCTGGCCGAGGCTCATCCCCGCGAAGCTGATGAAGGTGGGGTCGAAGGAGATCCGGTCCTTCGTGCTCATCTTGTCGAACTCGTTCTTGGACAGCAGCGAGATCAGCACACCGAGCACGACGGTCACCACGGCGGCGAGACTCAGCGTCCACACCGTGGACGCCACCGACCGGATCTTGGTCCACTCGGACCGGAGGACCTGGGTCGCGGCCATGGATTCAGCCCTTCTTCCAGTCGTTGCCCCACTGAGGCCCGGGCTGAGGTCCGGGCTGGGGTCCCGGCTGAGTTCCTGGCCCCGGCCCCGGCCCCGGCTGTTCCCCGGGCGGGGGAGGGGCCGCGGCGGCGGGCGGGAGGCCGGCGGGTGGCGGGTCGGCGTGTGCGTGGTACTCCACCGACTCCGCCGTGAGCTGCATGAAGGCATCCTCCAGCGAGGCCTGTTGCGGGCTCAGCTCGTGCAGCACGATCCGGTGCTGCGCGGCCAGCTCGCCGATGTCCTGCGGCCGCCGGCCGTCCACCTCCAGCGTCCCGCCGCCCGTCTCGACCACCATGATCCCGGCCCTGTGCAGCACGTCGAGCAGCAGCTCGCGCTGCGGCGACCGGATCCGTACGTACGACCGGGAGTTCTCCCGGATGAAGTCGGCCATGGACGTGTCGGCGAGCAGCCGGCCCTGGCCGATCACGACGAGGTGGTCGGCCGTCAGGGCCATCTCGCTCATCAGGTGCGAGGAGACGAAGACGGTACGGCCCTGGGCGGCGAGGGATTTCATCAGGTTCCGGATCCAGTGGATGCCCTCGGGGTCGAGCCCGTTGACGGGCTCGTCGAACATCAGGATGCGGGGGTCGCCGAGCAGTGCGCCCGCGATGCCGAGCCGCTGGCCCATGCCGAGCGAGAAGCCTTTGGCCTTCTTCTTCGCCACGGCCGTGAGACCGACGGTGTCGAGAACCTCGTGCACCCGGCTCCGCGGGATGCCGTTGCTCTGCGCGAGGCACAGGAGGTGGTTGAAGGCGCTGCGGCCGCCGTGCATGGCCTTGGCGTCGAGGAGGCCACCGATGTACTTGAGGGGATCCGTGAGGCGGTCGTAGTGCTGCCCGTCGATCCGGACGTCACCCGCGGTCGGCCGGTCGAGCCCGAGCATCATCCGCATCGTCGTGGACTTCCCGGCGCCGTTCGGACCCAGGAACCCGGTGACGATCCCGGGCCGTACGGCGAACGTCAGATGGTTCACCGCCATCTTCTCGCCGTACCGCTTGGTCAGCCCCTCAAGCTCGATCATGAGCCCACGCTAGAACGCGACAAAGCCCCCTGCCACTGGAGTGGCAGGGGGCGCCCCGTCAGGGGTGCGGGGCTGTGTCGATATGCGGCTCCGCCGCGCGGGCGCGACCAGCCACAACCCCTTCAGGGAGTGCGGGGAACCACGGGACCAGCCACAACCGGCCCGAAGATCCTCACACCCCCAACCCGTACCCGTACGTACCGGGACAGCGCCTACCGGGTCTGCTGAGCCGGCACCCCACGAGTGATCGGCTCGTCCTCGGGCGCCCCGGCGGCGGCCACAGCCGCACCGGTGAGCGTCGCCAGCATCTCGCGCACGTTCGTCAACTGGGCGTTGATCGAGTCGCGACGGTTCGTGAGAGCCGCCAGCTCGCGCTCGGATTCCGAACGGATCCGGTCCGCCTTGGCGTTCGCGTCGGCCACGATGTCCTCGGCCTGACGCTGAGCCGTCTCCACCGTCTGACGGGCGCGGCGCTCGGCGTCCGTACGCAGCTTCTCGGCCTCCAGGCGGAGCTGCTCCGCGCGGTGCTCGATCTCCGCGAGACGCTTCTCGGCCTTGGCCTGACGCGAGGCCAGATCACGCTCGGACTGCTCACGGCGCTTGGCGAGGTTCGTCTCGAAGTCGGCGGCGGCCTGCGCGGCCTTCGCACGGGTCTCCTCGAAGAGGGCATCCGCCTCCTCACGCTTCGACTGCGCGTCCTTTGTCGCCTCCTGGCGCAGCTGGGAGGCGTCGGACTTGGCCTTCTCGACGATCCGGACGCCTTCGTCCTCGGCCTTGGTCCTGCGGTCCGCGGAGAACGACTCCGCGTCGTTGCGCACTTGCTGGGCGGCCGACTCGGCGAGCTCGCGGTGCTGCTCCGCCGCTCGACGGGCCTCCTCGCGCAGGTCCTTGGCCTCCTCCTCGGCGAGGCGGAGGATCTTCTCGACGCGGGCGCCGAGGCCGGCGTACGACGGCTCGGCGTCGCTTACCTGGGCCTGGGCGTTCTGCGTTTCGAGATGGAGTTCCTCGATGCGCTTCTCGAGAGCAGTGATACGGGCCAGAGCGCTGTCACGGTCGGAGACGAGCTTCGAAATGCGTTCGTCCACCTGAGCGCGGTCGTACCCACGCCGCACAAGCTCGAAGCCGTAGGGGGAATTGTCGCTCATGGGGTTCCTGTCGAATGGAGACCGGTGAGGTGATAGATGGAATCCTAGAGGCCAAGACGGTGTGTCATCGAGCAGTAGCACGATTGATATGGAGAATGACAACCTTTTTGGTGGCCGACGGCCGGTGCACCTGCCGGAGAGCTCGGTGAAGCCCTCCTGCGAGCACAGAAGTTGTTCACTTGGCTAGCCCTCCGACGGCTTGCCACCCGAACGAGTCGAACCGACCGCAGCGCCCGCCTTGACGCCTCCGTCCTTGCCGCTCGACGGGGCCTCAAAAGATTCCAACGCCTCCAGGACGTCCTGGACACGGGAGATTTCGGCATTGATGTCCTCGCGGCGACGGACCAGCAACTCCAGCTCCCGCTTGCCCTCCTCGACCGCGGCCCGCGCCTCGCGCACCGCCTCGGACCTGATCCCCTCGGCCTCGGCGATGAGCGCGGCCTTCTTCTGCTCGGCCTCCTTGAGCAGACCCTCCGCCTTCTTCACGGCGGCGATACGGACCTTGCTCGCCTCGGAGTTGGCCTCCGACACCAGGTCCTTGGCCTTCGCCTCGGCTTCCTTCAGCTGGTCCTCGGCCGCCCTGATCAGCGCGTCGCACCGATCGCCCGCCGCCTTCATCGTCTCGGCGGACTCCCGGCGGGCCCGATCGTGCAGCTCCTCGATCTCGCCGGTGATCCGGTCGCGCAGCTCCTCGGCCCGCTCCCTTATGGCCGTCGCGTCCCGGCGCGCGCCGACCAGCAGCTCGTCCGCGTCGGTCCTGGCCCGCTCCACCAGCGTATTGCCCTCGACCGTCGCCTCGGAGAACAGCCGCTCCGCCTCGCTGCGCGCCGCGCCCACCATCGTGTCGGCCTGGGCCTCGGCGTCCGCGGTGGTCTTGTGCGCGTTCTGCTGCGACTCGGAGAGCAGCTTGTCGGCCTCGGCCGTCGTCTCCGTGATCAGCTTGTCGACCTGCTCGGCCGCCTCGGAGCGCCGTTTGTTGGCTTCCTTGCGCGCCTTGTCCAGCGTGTCGTCGGCCTCGTCGCGGGCGTTCGACATGAGGCGGTCGGCCTCCGCGGCGGCCTCGGTCTTGACGCGCTGTGCCTCCGACCGGATCCGCTCGGCCTGCTGCTGCGCGGCGCCGACCGTGTCGGCCGCCTCGGCGCGCAGCCGCTCCGCGTCGCCCGTCGCGTCCGAGATCAGCTTCTCGGCCTTCGCCACGGACTCGGCGCGAACCCGCTCCGCCTCCTGGTTCGTCTCCGCGCTGAGCCGCTCCACCTCGGCTGTCGTCTCGGTGATGAGGGTGTCCGCCTGGGTCGCCGCGTCCGACCGGATGCGGTTGGCGTCCTCCCGTGCCTCGGCCCGGGAACGCGAGGCGTCCTGCTCGGCCGACGCGATGGCGTCCGAAGCCTCCGTACGCGCCCGCTGGAGGTACTCCGAGGCGTCCGACCGCAACCGCTCGGACTCGGTGATCGCCTCTGAAACCGTGCGCTCCGCCAGGGACTTGGCGGCCTCCGCCTCCCCCTGAGCCTCGCGCCGGATCCGGTTGCCGTCCTCGGCCGCCCGCTCCCGCTCCGCGTGCGCGTCGGCGCGGACCCGGTCGGCCTCCTGCTGCGCCTCCTCACGCATGCGCCCCGCCACGTGCTCGGCGGCACTGCGCAGGCCCGTGATCTCTTCCTGGGCCTGCTCGTGCAGCCCGGCCACGGAGTCGCGTACCTGCTGCGCGGTCTGCTCGGCGGCTGACACCATCTCGGTCGCCCGGCGGTCCGCCTCCTCGACCAGCCGTACGGCCTCGGTCTGGGCCTCCTCCACGCGGTTGCGCGCCGAGGCCAGCAGCTCCTCGCTCTGCTCGCGCGCCCGCTCGCGCTCCTGGTCGGCCTCCTGGCGCGCGGCGCCGAGAAGTTCCTCGGCCTCGCGACGGCGCCGGGCCGCCTCCTCCTGCGCCGCGGACAGCGCCTCGGCGGCCTCCGTGGCGAGCCGCTCGGCGGCGGCCTGCGCCTCCGTCCGTACGCGGTCGGCGGTGTCCTGTGCCTCCGACTTCAGCCGCTCTGCCTCAGCGGCGGCCTCCGACCGCAGCCGTACGGCGACGTTCTCGCCCTCGGCACGGGAGGTGGACGCGTCCGCGGCGGCCTCCGTGCGCAGCCGCTCGGCCTCCGTCTCGGCCTGCGCCTGGAGCGTACGGATCCGCTCGGCGGCCTCCGTGCGCAGCCGGTCGATCTCCTCCGCGGCCTCGCGGCGGATCCGCTCGGCCTCCCCGCGGGCGTCGGTCAACGCCTCCTCGGCGGAGGCGACGCGCTCCTCGGCCTCCGTGTGCAGCCGGGCCAGCCCCTCGGCTGCCTCGGCCTGCCGGGCCGCTATGGCGCGCTCGGTCTCCTCGTGCAGTTCGCCGGCGGCCCGCTCGGCGTCCGCCTTGATCTCCTCGGACCGCTCGACGGCCTCCGTCCGGTGCCGCTCGGCCTCCGTGCGGGTGCGCTCCAGGGTCTCCTCGGCCTGACGGCGCAGCGTCGTCGCGCGCTCGATGGCCTCGGTGCGGACCCGCTGGCTCTCCGTCGTGGCGTTGGACCGCAGCTCGTCCGCGTCGGCCTTCGCCTTGGAGAGCAGCTCCTCGGCGGTCCTGGCCGCCTCCTCGATCTGCTGGACGGCCTCACGCCGGGCCTCGGAGCGGATCTTCTCGCCCTCGGCGTTGGCGTCCGCGCGCAACTGCTCGGCGTCGCCGCGCAGCCGGCGCGCCTCCTCCTGCAGCTCGACCGTCTTGGCGCGGTACTCCTTGGTGTCGTCCTTCGCCGTGCCCTTGAGCTGCTCGGCGATGTCGTGCGCCTCGGCGCGCAGCCGGTCCGCCTCGGCCTCCGCCTCGGCGCGGATCCGCTCGGCCTCCTCGGCCGCGGCCTTGGTGGTCGTCTTGGCGTCCTCGGACGCCTTGTTCAGCACGTCCTCGGCTGTACGGGCCGCCTTGGCGAGCTGGGACGCGGTCTCCTCGGCGGTGAGACTGCGGGCGTTCTCCTCGGCCTCCGCGGTGATCTTCTCGGCCTTGGCGCGGGCGTCCGCGACGACCTGCTCGGCCTCGGCCCTGGTGGTCTCGGCCTCCTTGACGGCCTCGCCGACCAGCCGGGCGACCTGCTCCTTGGCCGTACGCGTGCGCTGTTCGTTCACCGACTCGGCGCCGGTCAGCGCCTTGGACGCCGTCTCCTTCGCCTCGGCGAGAACCTTCTCCGCCTCGGCCCGCGCCTCGCGCAGTGCCGCTTCGGCCTCGTTGATGCGCTGCTCGGCGGCGCGACTCAGCTCGCTGGCCTGGCGGCGGGCGCTGTCCGAGTCGGACGCGGTCGAACTGCGCAACTGCTCCGCGTGGTCGGTGGCCTCCTGGGCCTGCGCCGACGCCGCGTTCAGCAGCCGCTCGGCATCGGTGCGGGCCCGGCGCAGCAGCGCCTCGGCCTCCACACGCGCCTGCTCGGCGTCGCTCTGCAGCCGCTGGCGGGCCTCCGCGGCGACCCGCTCGGCCTCCGTGCGGGCGGCGGCCAGGGACTGCTCGGCCTCAGCGCGCGACTCGTCGACGAGCCGACGGGCCTGCTGCTCGCTGCGGGCCCGCAGCTGCTCGGCCCACGCCACGTTCTCGTTGACGTGCGACTCGACGCTCTGCCGGCGCTCGGACAGCTCCTGGTCCAGCTGCTGACGGCGGGCGACCGCCTCCTGGTGCAGCTCCGCCTGCAGGCGGGCGGCCTGCTCGGCGTGCTCCTGGAGGATCCGCTGCGTCTGCGCGCGGGCCTGGCTCAGCTCCCGCTCGGCGTCCTGACGCAACTGGTCGGCCTGGATCTGCGCATTACGGAGCATCTGCTCGGCCTGATAGCCGATGTCGGCGCTGTCGTAGGCAGGCCGGGTCGCCAGACTGCGGCGCGCCTCGTGCAGCTTGGCGCGCAGCACCTCGACCTGATAGCCGAGGTCCTCGGCGTGCTGGACGGCCTTCTCCCGCTCGGTCTTCAGCCGTTCCATCTCGGCCTCGAACCGAGAGAGGTGGTCGACGTCAGCCGCCGGCTCTCGCTCCTGGCGTTCGTAGCCCCGCACTGCGCGGTCCCATCCGTCCCCTGGTCGCAAGTCTCTCCAAACGAGCACCGTCCATTCGCCGGACGGGGCCCCCGGGGAATGGTGTCAGATCAACGGCGGAGCACGGGCTGCTGCCCCGACGCTCATCCCCCGAAACCTGGACCCCGGCCCTCGGATCCTGACGATGAGGACCCGGACCGCCCCGAAGAAGCGACGGCCGTGCCCAACCCTACCGGCCCAGATATACGGAGGTCAGTGCTCAGGTGACTCAACTGGCGCCGAAGTGACCAGTTCTGTCAGGACGCCATGGCAATCTTTCGGGTGCAGAAAGGTGATCCTGGAGCCCATCGAACCCCTGCGTGGCTCGTCGTACAGCACTCGTACGCCCTTTTCCCGGATGCCGTCCGCGTCCGTGTCGACGTCCGCCGTGCCGAAGGCGATGTGATGTACGCCCTCCCCGTTCTTGGCCAGCCACTTTCCGACGGCCGAGTCCTCGCGGGTGGGTTCCAGGAGCTGGAGGTAGGAGGCGCCGCCGTCGGACGTCTCGTTGATCTTGAGCATGGCCTCGCGGACGCCCTGCTCCTCGTTGACCTCGCAGTGGTGCACTTCGAAGCCGTACGTGGCCCGGTAGAACTCGACGGTCGCGTCGAGGTCGAAACAGGCGATCCCGATGTGGTCGATTCGCGTCAGCATGCTGTCAGTGCAGCGCTCCTTCGACGCTTGCGCAACGTGCGCGCGATCACACCACGGCCCGGATGACGGCTGGGCTACCGCTCAGTACCTTCTTAGTAAACCCTCATCCGGGGGGAGTCCCCCCGAGCCCCCCGACTCGTTCACTCCTCAGCTGTGCAAGCTGGAAGGGGATCGCTCCTCATGTCTGGAACGAACAACACCACCTCCGTCATCGTCGCGGGTGCACGCACCCCGATGGGGCGGCTGCTCGGCTCTCTGAAGTCCTTCTCGGGAGCCGACCTCGGTGGATTCGCGATCAAGGCCGCCCTCGACCGTGCGGGAATCGGTGGCGACCAGGTGCAGTACGTGATCATGGGGCAGGTGCTCCAGGCCGGGGCGGGGCAGATCCCGGCACGTCAGGCCGCGGTCAAGGCCGGCATCCCGATGAGCGTCCCGGCGCTCACGATCAACAAGGTGTGTCTTTCGGGCCTCGACGCCATCGCGCTCGCCGACCAGTTGATCCGCGCCGGTGAGTTCGACGTGGTGGTCGCCGGCGGCCAGGAGTCGATGACCAACGCGCCCCACCTGCTGCCCAAGTCCCGCGAGGGCTACAAGTACGGCGCGATCGAGATGCTCGACGCGATGGCGCACGACGGGCTGACCGACGCCTTCGAGAACGTCGCCATGGGCGAGTCGACCGAGAAGCACAACACGCGGCTCGGCATCCTGCGCCCCGAGCAGGACGAGATCGCCGCGCGGTCGCACCAGCGGGCCGCCGCGGCGCAGAAGAACGGCACCTTCGAGGCGGAGATCACGCCCGTCGAGATCCCGCAGCGCAAGGGCGAGGCCGTCGTCTTCAGCCAGGACGAGGGCATTCGCGCGGAGACGACCTCCGAGTCCCTCGGCAAGCTGCGGCCCGCGTTCGCGAAGGACGGGACGATCACGGCGGGCTCGGCCTCGCAGATCTCCGACGGGGCGGCCGCCGTGGTCGTCATGAGCAAGGCCAGGGCCCAGGAGCTCGGCCTCGACTGGATCGCGGAGATCGGCGCCCACGGAAACGTCGCAGGACCGGACAACTCTTTGCAGTCGCAGCCGTCGAACGCCATCCAGCACGCGCTGAAGAAGGAGGGCATCGGCGTCGAAGATCTTGATCTGATCGAGATCAACGAGGCCTTCGCGGCCGTCGCGGTCCAGTCAATGAAGGATCTCGGGGTGTCCACGGAAAAGGTGAACGTCAACGGCGGTGCCATCGCCCTGGGCCACCCGATCGGCATGTCCGGCGCCCGGCTCGTCCTGCACCTCGCCCTCGAACTGAAGCGGCGCGGCGGTGGCGTGGGCGCGGCCGCGCTGTGCGGTGGCGGCGGACAGGGTGACGCGCTGATCGTGCGGGTACCCAAGAGCTGACACGCATGTTTTCACGCGTGTGCCGACGTGTGCCCGCGTTGCCCCTCTAGTGCTGGTGCCCGTCGCGGCACCGGCTGGTGAACGGAGCTGTGATGGAGGACGTCGCCTCGCTGGTGGCCGCGGCCAGGGAGGGCCGGCCGCGGGCCGTGGCCCGGCTGATCTCCCTGGTGGAGGGGGCGTCCCCGCAGCTCCGTGAGGTCATGGCCGCGCTGGCCCCGCTCGCGGGCGGCGCGTACGTCGTGGGGCTCACGGGGTCACCCGGCGTCGGCAAGTCGACGTCCACGTCGGCGCTGGTGGCCGCCTACCGGCGGCAGGGCAAGCGGGTCGGCGTACTCGCCGTCGACCCGTCGTCGCCGTTCTCCGGCGGGGCCCTGCTCGGTGACCGCGTCCGGATGTCGGACCACGCGTCGGACCCGGGCGTCTACATCCGGTCGATGGCCACCCGCGGGCACCTCGGTGGGCTCGCCTGGGCGGCGCCGCAGGCCATCCGGGTCCTTGACGCGGCCGGCTGCGACGTGGTGCTCGTCGAGACCGTGGGCGTCGGCCAGTCCGAGGTCGAGATCGCCTCACAGGCGGACACGTCGGTGGTGCTGCTCGCGCCCGGGATGGGCGACGGGATCCAGGCGGCCAAGGCCGGAATCCTGGAGATCGGGGACGTGTACGTGGTCAACAAGGCCGACCGGGACGGGGCCGACGCGACGGCCCGCGAGTTGAACCACATGCTGGGGCTCGGCGAGTCCCGGGGGCCGGGGGACTGGCGGCCGCCCATCGTGAAGACGGTGGCCGCGCGCGGGGAGGGCATCGACGAGGTCGTCGAGGCGCTGGAGAAGCACCGGGCGTGGATGGAGGAGCGGGGGGTGCTCGCGGAGCGACGGCTCGCGCGGGCCTCGCGGGAGGTCGAGACGATCGCCGTCACGGCGTTGCGGGAGCGGATCGGCGACCTGCACGGGGACCGGCGGTTGAGCGCGCTCGCCGACCGGATCGTGTCCGGCGACCTTGACCCGTACCGGGCGGCGGACTCCTTGGTGGAGGGCTTGACGCAGGGCTGAGCCCGGGGGCGAAAGAAACACCTGTCGGCTCCAGCCCAGCCCTGCTACCTTGACGCCCATGTTCCTCCTCTTGGCATAGGGCCCGCCCAGGCCCGCGACCGGCAGCGCACCAGGCGCGGCCGCCGCGGCACACAGGCGTCCCTGTAGCCCGGCGCCCGTAGAGGCGCCCTCTCCCTGAGGAACTCTTCGCATGTCTGCGTCTTCAACGCGGCCTTCGTACGCCGCGGTACTGCGCATGCCCCACGCCGCCCGCACCTTCACCGCCGCCCTCGTCGGCCGGCTGTCGTACGGAATGGTCTCGCTGGCCGTGATGCTGGCGGTGAGCCGGGCCACCGGCTCGTACGCCGCGGCCGGAGTCGTCGTGGCGCTCTTCGGCGCCGCGAGCGTGTTTCTGTCGCCCCTGCGGGCGGCCCTGGTCGACCGGCACGGTCCGCGCCGCGCGCTGCTGCCGATGGCCGCGCTCTACGCGGGCCTGCTCGGCACACTCGCCGCGGCGACATGGCGCCCCGGCGCACCCGCGGCGCTCCTGGGCGTGGTCGCCGGCGCGGCGGGCGCGTGCACTCCGCCCCTCGGCCCCACCATGCGGGCCGTCTGGGGCGAACTCGTCACCGACCGCAGGCTCTTGCAGCGCGCCTACAGCCTGGACGGGGTCGCCGAGGAACTGCTGTTCGTCTCGGGTCCGCTGCTGGTGGGAGTGGTCGTACGGTTCGCGCCCCCGGCTGCGGGGGTCGCCGTCAGCGCACTGCTGGTGGGCATCGGAACCCTGGCGTTCGTCACCTCACCCGTGGTGAAGAGCGTCGCCGTACGGTCCTCACGTGTCCGGGTGGGGATGCGGGTGCGGGTGCGGATCGGGCGCGGGATCGTCCAGCCCGTCGTCGTGGCCGCGGGTGTCGGGCTCTCGCTCGGCGCCGTCGACCTTCTCGTGCTGGCCTTCGCCGAACAGCGAGGCCACGGGGACGACACCGTGGCGTGGATCTTCGCCGCGCTGTCGGCCGGGAGCGCCGTGGGCGGGCTGCTGTACGGCGCGGTCGAGTGGCGCGCCGGAGCCCGGGTGCGGCTGCCGGCGCTGATGGCGGGCCTCGGTCTCGCCCTGGCCGCTGCCGGGCTCGCCCCGGGCCTCGCCGCGCTCACCGGCGCCGTTGTGTGTGCCGGGTTCTTCGTCGCCCCGGCGCTGACCACCGCGTATCTCGTGGCCGACGAGTCCGCCGCTCCGGGCGCACGGGTCCAGGCCGGTGCCTGGGTCAACACCGCGGTGAACGCGGGTACCTCGACGGGAGCGGCGGCCGCGGGAGTGCTGGTGGGCCGTCTGCCCCTGGGGGCGGGATTCGCCCTGGCCGGCGGGGTGGCGCTGCTCGTGGCCGCAGCCGTCGGAGTGGGGACCCGGTATACCCGGGCACTGCCGCAGGAGCAGGAGCAGGAGCAGGAGCAGGAAGCCGGCGCGGCGGAACCGGACCGCGAACGCCGGTAAGGGCACCCGATGCCGGGTGCCCTTACCTGTGGTGCCTGTGGTGCCTGTGAGGGAGGAGGAAACGTCAGTCGTTCGAGCGGTCCGCCGTGATCTTGCCGGAGTCGGGGTTGACCCTCCAGTCGCTGCCGGTGCCGTTCGCGGCGGTGGTGTCGACCTCCCAGGCCTTGTCCGTGCTCTCCTCGTCGAGGTCGACGGAGGTCACCGTGCCCTTGGCGGCGCCGGCCTTCGCGGCCTCGGCGGCGGTCACGGAGCTGCCCTTCAGAGCGGCACGGATCTGCGCGGTCTCGGCGGCGTCGTCACCGTCGTCGTCCCGGTCGACGTGGGAGCCGACGACCTTGCCGGTGGCGGGGTCGACCTGGACACTGTGCCAGGCGCCGCCATTGGTGAGGATGTCCACGTCCCAGACGTGCTTCGTGCCCTCGTCGTCCAGGTCGGCCGAGACCGCCGTGCCGTCCGTGTTCTTCAGCGCCGCCTTGATCGCGTCGGCGGCGTCGACCTTCGCGACCTTGGCGTCGGCGGCGTTCTCGGCCTTGTCCTCGGCGTCCTCGCCGGTGTCCGTTGCGCCCTTGTCCTCGGCCGCGTCGGCCTTGTCCTCCGCCTTGTCGTCGGCGTCGTTGTCGTCGTTGTCGTCGTCCGAGTTGTTCACATTGGCGTCGTCGTCACGGCCGGTGTCGTCGTTCGACACCTGCACGTTGGACTTCTTCGCCGGCGCCTCTTCGTCACCCGAGACCGCGATGGCGGTCGCGGTGCCGCCGCCGATCAGGGCTGCGGCCGTGATGGTGGCGATGACGATGTTGCGCTTCATGGGATTCCTCCAGAATGCGACTGGTTGCAACCAGTAACGGATGGTGTCGCCGGTTGCAGCTGGCTTGTGTGCCTCGTCTGCTGTTCGACAGGAACCAATGTGGCCGACCGACGCTGAAGCGGACCTGAAGCCTCCTGAAGGCTTCTTCAGGTTCGGTTTGCGACTCTTGGCCCATGCGCCTGTTGATCGTGGAGGACGAAAAGCGGCTCGCCCTGTCGCTTGCCAAGGGCCTGATGGCCGAGGGATACGCCGTGGACGTGGTCCACGACGGCCTGGAGGGGTTGCACATGGCCGGCGAGGGCTCGTACGACCTGGTCATCCTCGACATCATGCTGCCCGGGATGAACGGCTACCGCGTGTGCGGCTCCCTGCGCGCCGCGGGACACGACGTGCCGATCCTGATGCTCACCGCCAAGGACGGCGAGTACGACGAGGCCGAGGGCCTCGACACGGGCGCCGACGACTATCTGACCAAGCCGTTCTCGTACGTCGTCCTCGTCGCCCGGGTGAAGGCGCTGCTGCGGCGGCGCGGCCCGTCGGGCGGAGCCTCACCCGTGTACGAGGTCGGGAACCTGAAGGTCGACACCGCGGCCCGGCGCGTGTTCCTCGCGGACGACGAGATCACCCTGACCACCAAAGAGTTCTCCGTCCTTGAGCAGCTCGCCGTGCGGACCGGGGAGGTCGTGTCGAAGGGCGACATCCTGGAGCACGTCTGGGACTTCGCGTACGAGGGAGACCCGAACATCGTCGAGGTCTACATCAGCACCCTGCGCCGCAAGCTCGGCCCGGAGCTCATCAGGACGGTACGCGGGGCCGGATACAGACTGGAGGTACGGGCATGAGGCGGCGCATGCGATCGGTACGGGCTCGCGCCACGCTCGCCGCGACCCTCGTCGTCGCCATAGCCCTGGTCGCAGCGGGCGCCGCCGTGCTGCTCGCGCTGCGGGCCAGCCTCATCGACCAGGCGGACACCGAGGCCGACTCGGTGGCCCGCAACGCCGCCTCGGCGCTGTCGAACGGGTTCGCGTACAACGATCTCGACCTGCCGGACGGCGACGAGAACCCCGTCGAGGTCCTGGACCGGAAGGGGAAGGCCGTCGCCTTCGGCGAGGACGTCGAGGGCATGAGCGTGGCCGCCAAAGCCTCGGACCGGCTGAACTCCATCGCCAATGACGACGCCGGCGACAAGGACGAGGGGATGGTGGACGAGGAGGACGCTCTCGGCGCCGGCGACATCGCCGACGAGACCTGGTACGGCCAGGGCACCGCGACCGTCGAAGGGGAGACGAGCGACTACCGGTTCGCCGGGGTCGACGTGGTCACGAAGGGGGGTGTCCCGCTCACCGTCTACGCGGGCGCTCCGCTCTCCGCCGAACAGGGCGCCGTCAGCACGGCGTTGACGGCCATGCTGATCGGCCTGCCCCTGCTGCTGGTGACGGTCAGCGGGGTGACGTACGTCGTCACCAGGCGGGCCCTGCGCCCCGTGGAGGGGATCCGTGCCGAGATGGCCGCCATCACGGCCGCCGAGGACCTCTCGCGGCGCGTTCCCGAGCCCGGCACCCACGACGAGGTCGCCCGCCTCGCCCGTACGACGAACGAGACGCTCGCCGCCCTGGAGGCCTCCGTGGAGCGGCAGCGCGCGTTCGTCGCCGACGCCTCGCACGAGCTGCGCAGCCCCATCGCCTCACTGCGAACCCAGCTCGAAGTGGGCGCCGCGCACCCGGAGCTGCTCGATGTGGAGGGCGCCGTCGAGGACACCGTACGACTGCAGCGGCTCGCCGCCGACCTGCTGCTGCTCGCCCGGCTGGACGCGGGGGAGCGGTCGACGGACGTGCGCGTCGATCTGGCCGCACTCGTCCGTACGGAGGCCGGACAGCGAGCCGGGGACCGGGTCGAGGTGTCCGTGGACGCGGATGTGGACGGTAACGTCGTGGAAGTGAGCGGATCGCGCGGGCAGCTGGCGCGGGTGCTCGGCAATCTGCTGGACAACGCGCAGCGGCACACGAGGTCGTCGGTCACCGTGACCGTCCGGCGCGCGGGGGAGTGGGTTCTCCTGGAGGTCGCGGACGACGGCGCGGGAGTGCCCGCCGCCGAGCGCGAGCGGGTCTTCGAGCGGTTCGTACGGCTCGACGAGGCCCGTACCCGCGACGACGGCGGAGCCGGTCTGGGCCTCGCCATCGCCCGCGATGTGGCCGTGCGACACGGCGGATCACTCACCGTCCGGGAGGCGCCGGCAGGCGGAGCCCTGTTCGAACTCCGCCTGCCCGCCGCCTAGTCGGCTCAGGGAAGCGGGTGGCGGTACGTCACGGACGCCCCCGCTGCCCCCGGAGGTGCTCCGCGATCGGGGTCAGGGATTTGTGGAGTTCCTCCAGTGCCTCCGGCGAGAGGAGGTCCATGAAGTGCCGCCGCACGGACCCCACATGGTGGGGCGCGACCTTCTGCATCGTCTCCATGCCGTGGTCCGTGAGCACGGCGAACAGCCCGCGGCGGTCGGACTCGCAGTTCTCGCGCCTGACCAGGTCCGCGCTCTCCATGCGGGTGATCTGGTGCGAGAGGCGGCTCTTGGACTGGAGGGTGGCGGACGCGAGATCGCTCATCCGCATGCGTACGCCCTCCGACTCGGAGAGGTTCACCAGGATCTCGTAGTCGTTCATCGTCAACCCGAACGGCTGGAGGTCCCTCTCAAGCTGATACGTCAACAGCCTGTTGACCTCCAGGTGGGTGCGCCAGGCGCACTGCTCCGCATCGGTCAGCCAGCGGGTGGCCGTCTCGGTCTCCATAAATCAAGTCTACCTAAAATGTTGAAAGGCGAACTAGTGAGGGTGGCGTGACGGCGCGCACACGTTCGACGTCACACTCCGCAGACTACCGCTCACAGCCCGAAGCGACGCTGGAGGTCCCCCAGCTGTCCGGGAAGACGCGGTGTACCGCCTTGCTGTCCCTGGTGGCCGGGTACCCCACCGCCGCCGGGTACCCCCGGTTCGTTCGGGACCGCGCCCGTGGCCTGCTCGGCCATCAGGGCCTCGCTGGACTGCAGCAGCACGGTGCCGGCCCCCACGAACTCGAACTGGTGCTCCTCGCCGGAGGCCCCGCCGAGGCCCGTCATCGCACGTAGACCGCCCATCAGGCCCGTCATGTAACCGTGGTCGTAGTGGTGGCACGGGGAGGGGCAGTCGGCCCAGCCCACCAGGGCCTGCGGGTCGACCCGGATCGGGGGTTCCATGAACACCACGGGGCCGTTCGAGGCGGCGACGAACTTGCCCGTTCCGATCAGCGTCAGAAAGCCCGGCACGATCGACTGCTTGAGCGCGAGAGTTGGCTGAAAAGCGAGGAGGTTGCCTGAGCGAATGGTCAGGTTGCCCTCCTCCAGGTCGAACGAGTTCACGTCGAAGGCCCGGTCGGCGAGGAGCATCTTGCCCGAGCCGGAGGCCACCACCCAGTCGCTCGCGTGCAACGGCGAATGGAACGACGTGCGCACGAGACGGTCCAGGCGGCCGTGTCCGATGCCGTTGAACTCCATCGAGCCGTAGTAGGCGATCATCTTGCCCTTCTGCAGGAACCACTCGCTCCCTTTGAGCTCCACGCAGAAGGTGTACGCGTTCACGTTGTCGTCGACCGGCAGGGTCGCCGGGTCGTGGATCGCGGGGCCGCCGCCCGGGTAGGTGGTCACAGCTTCTCCTCCGACGCCTGCACGTACACCGCGCCACTGCCGCTCAGCTCCAGCTGGAAGGCCTCGCCCGAGCCGCGGCCCACCAGATCGCGCAGACCGAGCGCGCTGGACAGCTTGTTGCGTACGTCCCCGTGATGGGCGACGTACGCCTGCGGGTCCACATGCACCGGGCGCTGCGGGCTGATCGGGACCTCGATGACTCCGCCGTGCGCCATGACGGCGACGGCCCCCTGACCCTTGAGGGTCGTGGTGAACAGCCCCTGCCCCGTCACCTGGCCGCGCACCATGCCCATGACCCCGCCCTGCGAACCCATGAACATCGTGCCCTGCTGCAGCGTGCCGTCGAAGGCCAGGAGCCGGTCCGCCTCCACATACAGGGTCTCGCCTGTGAGGTTGATCACCTGGATGTGGTGGCCGCCGTGCCCGAACAGGACCGTGCCCGAGCCCTCCACGGTCATCAGCGGAGTCGCCTCGCCGGCGGCCCGGCGGCCGATCATCGACATGACCCCGCCCTGGCCGCCCTGCGTGTTGGGGGTGAAGGACACCTCGCCCTTGTAGGCGAGCATCGCGCCGCGCTGGCTGAACAGCCGTTGTCCCGGCGCCACCGTGGCCTCGACCATCTTCGAGTTGATCTCGCGGAAGGGCATGTCACACGTCTCCCGCGATCGAGTTGCGCTCACTGGGCTGCACGTAGACGACTCCGTCACCCTCGAAGCGGATCTGGAAGGCCTCGCCGCCGCCCTCACCCATGAAGGTGCGGAACGTCACGCCGGACTGGAAGGACTGCCGCAGATCGCCCTGATGGGCGATGTACGCGCCCGGGTCGACGGTGAGCGGATACTGCGAGCTGACCCGCAGGATCACCGCCGGGCCGTCCGACATGATCGCCGCCTGGCCGCGCCCCTCGACGGTCGTCGTGAAGAGCCCGTTGCCCTGCGAGGCACCCCTGAGCCCCGTGAAGGACGTGCCCGTACGCAGCCCCGAGTCGGTCGCGAGCAGATTGCTCGACTCGACGAAGAGCTTGTCGCCCTGGAGGTTCACCAGGTTGATCTCACTGGCGCGGTCGGCGAACCAGCACGTCCCCTGCCCCTTCACCTCCATGAGGGTCATCTGCTCGCCGGTGATCCGGCGCGTCACCATGCCGCGGACGCCTTCGCCGCCGCCGCTGAGTTTCTTGAAGGCCATCTGCCCGTCGTACGCGACCATGGAGCCGTTCTTCGCCTTCACGGCGTCACCGGTCATGTCGACGGCCAGCACCTTGCTGCCTTGGAGTCGGAACATCGCCACGGAGTGACGGTAGCGGGCGGAAAGTCCCACCAACAGGTCTTACGGGTGGAGAGCGACCCGGACCGCTCCCTCAGGGGGCTCAATGCCACAATGGGCAAACGTTTGTGCCCCCATTCACAAAGCGTCTGGCCGCCAGGCGTCCGCATCCGGCGTCGACGCCTCTCCCACCGAAGGTGACCCGTGGACATCAAGACCGCCTCCGCCCTCCGCCGCCTCCGCCTGGTCTCCGCCCCGGAGGCCGTCTCGTTCCTGCTGCTGCTCGTCTGCTCGGTGCTGAAGCGGACCACGGACTTCAACGCGGTGCCGGTGATGGGCATGGTCCACGGCGTCCTCTTCATCCTGTACCTGATCTTCTGGGCGGACGCCTGGAACCGTGCCAAGTGGAGCCTGAAGACCGCGGCCCTCTACTTCGTCCTCTCCGTGCTGCCGACCGGCGGTTTCTTCGCCGAGCGCAAGCTCAAGCGTGAGGCCGAGAGCGCGGTCATCGCGTCCCGCGCCCGCAACGAGGGGATCGTCAACGCATGATCGTCGCCTTCTCCGTGACGCCGCTGGGGGTCGGTGAGGACGTGGGGGAGTACGTGGCCGATGCCGTGCGTGTCGTCCGTGAGTCCGGGCTGCCGAACCGCACGGACGCGATGTTCACGTCCGTGGAGGGGGAGTGGGACGAAGTGATGGACGTCGTCCGGCGGGCCGTGGCCGCGGTCGAGGCGCGGGCGCCGCGGGTCTCTCTCGTCCTGAAGGCGGACATCCGGCCGGGGGTCACCGACGGCCTGACGTCCAAGGTGTCGACGGTGGAGCGCCACCTGTCGGGCTGACGCCCGCTCTCCCGCTCCCGTCCGTCCGGGCCCCCGCCCGTCCCCGCTCTCACCGTCCCGGCTCCCAGTCGACCCGGCTCCCGCCGTCCGTGTTCGCAGTGCGGGCCCGTGGGGGCTGGTCGCGCAGTTCCCCGCGCCCCTAAAAGACTGCGCAGTTCCCCGCGCCCCTGAAGGGCCGCGCCCCCTCCAAGACGCGCCCCGTGCGGGCGCGCCCCGTAAGGGGCGCGGGGAACGGCGCGCTCAGCCACAGACTTCCCGCACCGGACCGCTCAGGGGCGCTGGAGCTTTTCAGGGGCGCGGGGAACTGCGCGGCCAGCCCCGATGTGCCCGCACCCGGCAGGCGGGCCGCCAGACGCACTCTTCGCCAACCGCCGGAGGCACACCCGCCTGGACCCTCTCCGTTCGACACGCCGAGTAAAAGACACTTTTGTGTTGATATCGGCTTGTTCGATCACTGGAGGGCGCTGTGCGTTCGGAGGGCTACGACTACGACACCCACAGCAGGTTGGCCGGACCGCTCGCGGAGCCGTCCGGCTCGGCCTACCGGGTGCAGTACACCAAACTCCTGTCGAGCGAACCGCACCGAATACGAGCTGTCCTGCTCATGACGCTCGCCCCGCTGCTCACGGGACTTCTCCTCGTCTACCTGGTGTGGCCCAGCCACTGGGTGTCCCGCGAGGGCGGCGCCCGCTGGCTGATCGGGCTCGACATCACGATGCTCGTGGCGATAGGCCTGATCGAGCTGTTCATGGTCGTCAACGTGGCGTCCATCGCCCACGCGACGATGGTCGCCAGGGACCCGGTCCCCGTCGCCCCCGAGAAGGGAACGCGGGTCGCCTTCCTGACCACGTACGTCCCCGGCAAGGAACCTCTCTCAATGGTCCGGGCCACCCTCGAAGGCGCCGTCCGCGTCACCCACACCGGCCTGCTCGACGTATGGCTCCTCGACGAGGGCGACGACGTACAGGCCAAGGCCCTCTGCGAAGAACTCGGCGTACGCCACTTCACCCGCCACGGAGTCCCCGAGTGGAACAGGGCCAAGGGCGTCCACCGGGCCCGTACGAAGCACGGAAACTACAACGCGTGGATCGCGATGCACGGCGGCGAGTACGACTACTTCGCCTCCGTCGACACGGACCACGTCCCGCTTCCGGAGTTCCTGGAACGGATGATGGGCTACTTCCGTGACCCGGACGTCGCCTTCGTCGTCGGCCCGCAGGTCTACGGCAACTACACCACTCCCGTCACCAAGGCGGCCGAGTCCCAGCAGTTCCTCTTCCACGCCCTGATCCAGCGCGCCGGCAACCGCTACCGCGCGCCCATGTTCGTCGGCACCAACAACGTCGTACGGGTCGCGGCCGTGAAGCAGATCGGCGGCCTGTACGACTCCATCACCGAGGACATGGCGACCGGCTTCGAACTGCACCGGCACAAGAACCCGAGGACGGGCCACCACTGGCAGTCCGTCTACACCCCGGACGTACTCGCCGTCGGCGAGGGCCCCGCCTCCTGGACGGACTTCTTCACCCAGCAGCTGCGGTGGTCGCGCGGCACGTACGAGACGCTGTTCAAGCAGTACTGGAAGGCACCTTTCACGATGCCGCCCGGACGGCTCTTCTCGTACACGCTGATGCTCGTCTACTACCCGATGACGGCCGTCAACTGGCTGCTGGGCATCCTGAGCTGCGTCCTGTTCCTGTGGTTCGGCGCGTCCGGCACACAGGTCTCCGCCTCCATGTGGCTGATGCTCTACAGCGACGCCGCCGCCCTCCAGGTCGGCCTCTACCTGTGGAACCGGCGCCACAACGTCTCCCCGCACGAGCCGGAGGGCTCCGGCGGCCTGGCCGGCATGGCGATGTCGGCCCTCTCCGCGCCGATCTATCTCAAATCCCTGGGCGCGGCGCTGCTGCGCCGTCCCAGCCGCTTCGTCGTCACCCCCAAGGGCGACGACACCAGCCCCGACCGCGTGCTGACCTTCCGTATCCACCTCTCCTGGGCAGCGGTCCTGGCGTCGTCACTGGTCGCGTCGTTCGTGCTCGGCCACACCCACGCGGCCATGCGCACCTGGGCGGTCCTCGCGCTGGGCATATCCCTCGCCCCGGTGGCGGTGTGGGCCGCCACCCGGGCCCGGGCGAGCGAGGTGGAGCGCCGCGCCGCGCCGACCGTCCCCGTCCGGATCACCGAAGCCGAGCCCGCCCCGGCGCTCGCGGGTAGCGGCACGGTCTCCAGCAGTACGACAGGAGGTAGCTAGGCCATGGCCCACCGGCCCTCGAAGAGGACGCTCTCGAAGAAGACCCAGAGGCGACTGCTCGGCGTCGGCGGCGTCGTGCTGCTCGCCGGGCTCAACGCCCCGGCCGTCATCGGCTTCGCCTCGGAGCAGTACTACGAGTACAAGATCGCCCAGCCCGGTTACCAGGCGAAGTACGGCTCCTGGAAGCAGCTGGACATCCCCGAGGAGTTCCGTACCAACGCCATCCACGCGGCACTCCTGCACACCGGCAAGGTGCTGATCGTCGCGGGCTCGGGCAACGAGCAGAAGAAGTTCGACAAGGGTTCCTTCGACACCGTCCTGTGGGACCCGAGGACCGACACCTTCAAGAAGATCCCCACACCGGTCGACTTCTTCTGCGCCGGACACGCCCAACTGCCCAGCGGCCGCATGCTCGTGGCCGGCGGTACGGCCCGCTACGAACGGCTCGACGGCGAGGTCGAGCGGGCCGGTGGTGGTATGCGCGTGAAGAACGAGAACCCGGGCAGGCCGATCGTCCTCAAGAAGGGCACCCGCTTCCGCTCGCCCTCCGGTGTCGAGTACGTCAGCAGGTTCGACGTCACCGTTCCCAAGGCCAAGCGCACCCACAAGATCACCTACAACAAGGCCGGCGTCATGCAGCCCTGGAGGACGAAGGTCGAGGCGAGCGAGGCCCGGGTCTTCGTCGAGGCCATCGAGGACGGCCCGGCCCCGGTCACGGACAAGCGGGGCCAGTACGAGATCCTCGGCCTGAAGGGCAAGGACGCGGACAACACGTACGGCCTCGCCGAGAAGATCACCATGGAGAAGCAGGACTTCCAGGGGATCAGGGCCGCCTACGAGTTCGACCCGACGGCGGAGAAGTACGTGCCCGTCGAGCCGATGGACAAGGCCCGCTGGTATCCGACGCTAGTCGGGCTCCAGGACGGGCGGGTGCTCGCGGTCTCCGGACTCGACGACGTCGGTGTGGTCGACCCCGGCGACAACGAGATCTACGATCCCGGGACCAGGAAGTGGACCCCGGGCCCCAAGCGCTACTTCCCCACCTACCCGGCCCTCTTCCTCACCCAGGGCGGCAAGCTGTTCTACCCGGCCTCGAACGCCGGTTACGGTCCCGCCGAACTCGGCCGCGAAGCGGGTCTGTGGGATCTGAAGACCAACAAGTTCGAGAAGGTGCCCGGCCTGAGCGACCAGGACGAGACGGAGACCTCGGCCTCGCTCCTGCTGCCCCCGGCCCAGGACCAGAAGGTGATGATCCTCGGTGGCGGAGGCGTCGGCGAGTCCGGGAGATCGACCTCGCGCACGGCCGTCGTCGACCTCAAGAAGGACAACCCCGTCTTCGAGGACGGCCCCGATCTGCCGCAGGGCACCCGCTACCTGAACAGCGTGATCATGCCGGACGACTCGGTGTTCACGTCCAACGGCGCGAAGGACTACCGGGGGCGCGGCGCCAGCAACGTCCACAAGGCGCAGTTCTACGACCCCAGGACCAACTCCTTCCGCACGGCCGCCTCGCCGAAGGTCGGCCGCAACTACCACTCCGAGGCGCTCCTGCTGCCCGACGGCCGGATCGCCACCTTCGGTTCCGACCCGCTCTACGACGACCAGCAGAACACCAAGCTCGGCCACTTCGAGCAGCGCATGGAGATCTACACGCCGCCCGCCCTGCACAGACACGGCAAGAATCGCCCCGTACTGGGGGACGGCCCGCAGGAGGTGGACGGCGCCGGCCGTGCGACGTTCGCGACCCGGCACCCGGAACAGGTCGTGAGCGCCCGTCTGATGCGGCCCAGCGCGGTCACCCACACGACGGACGTCGAGCAGCGGTCCATCGCGCTGGGGCTCACCAGGACCAGGAACTCGGTGACCGTGGACGTACCGAAGGACCGGACGCTGGTGCCGCCCGGCTGGTACATGCTGTTCGTGACGGACGGCGACGGGACACCGTCCGAGGCGAAGTGGGTCCAGGTCAGGTGACGTGCGGCCGGGCGCGGCCTGCTTCGCCTTCCGGATGCGGCTACTTCGCCTCGGAGTTGCGGGCAAGACCCAGGGCGTAGTCCGCCCACCACTGTCCGGCCGGAGGGCCTCCGCGGCACTGTCCGTCCGACTCCCCGGGCCGCTTGATCCACAGGTACGCGTCCACGAGCGGGTCGCCGGTGTCCGTGGTGGGCGGGGCGCCGAGGGCGCGGCCCGGCGGGTTGCACCAGGCCTGGGAACGGTCGCCGCCCAGCGGGCCGTTTCCGTTGCGGCTGGTGTCCATGACGAAGTGCTTGCCGCCGAGGGCCGCGGAGAGGCGGCGGCCGTACTGCTTGGTGGTGTCGTCCGTCTGGAAGTTGGAGACGTTCAGGGCGAAGCCGTCGGCGTTCGCGACGCCGGCGCGTCCGAGAGGCTCGACGAGCCTCGCCGGTTCCTGGATCCAGGCCGGGTTGCCCGCGTCCAGGTACACCTTCGTGTTCGGCTGCCGCTTCAGCCGCACGATCGCCTCGGAGAGCAGCTGCTCGCGCTCCGCGTGATACTCGCCCGGGGTGCAGCCGTCGACGATGTGGGCGACCGCGTCGGGCTCCAGGACGACCAGCGCGCCGCTGTCACCCAGCGTCCGCGCGAACCGCTCGACCCAGTCCCGGTAGGTGTTCGCGTCGTACGCCCCGCCCGCCGAGTGCTGACCGCAGTCGCGGTGCGGGATGTCGTACGCGACGAACACGGCCGTACGCCCTGCTTCGGCCGCCGCCCCGATGGCCTGTCTGATCATCGGCTCGGGGTCCTCGTCGTCCGGCCACAGCGCCGCGGGCCGGTCCGCGATGCGCTTGAGCAACCGGGCGTCGGTCCCGCGCCCCTCCCGCTCCCACGCCCGGACCTGCCGGGCGGCGGGACTCGCCGGGTCGACCCAGAACGGCGAACCGGCGCCGGGGCTCGCCTGCGCGCGGGCCTCACGGGCGAGGGCGGTCGCGTCCTCCCCGGACGGGGACGAGCAGCCCGTCGCGAGTCCGAGCCCGAGCGCGGCGGCCGCGACGGACGCGGCAAGCACGGCGAGGGTACGGGTCTGGGTCGGCCGGAACATCCTGCCCCCTTGGGCACTCGGGCGAAGGTGACGGTCAGTGACAGATTCCAGTCAGTGACGAATCCCGGGCAGTGAAGAATCCCGGGCAGCGACAGATTCCGGCCATCGTTACATAACGCACCTATCGGTCACGGGTGCGACACCAGGCGACACCGGGCGAGGCCTGACGGCTCGGCGGGGCTTCCCCCGCTGAGCCGCCGAGCTGTCAGGTTTCGCCCGCCGCCAGCGCGATGCCGAGCGGCGTCCGCTCGTACAGCACCTGGTGCCTGTAGCGGTGTGAGACGAGCAGGCCCGCGTCGCGCAGCGCCGACAGGTGTGCGGAGACGGACGAGGGAGCGAGGTCGAGGCGGTGCGCGAGAGCCGTGGTGGCGGCCGGTTCGTCGAGCGCGGCCAGCACGGTGGCCCGGCCGCGGCCGAGGATCCGCACGAGGGCTTCGGGCGTACGGCCCGACGGCTCGGCCCACAGGCCGCCGATGCCGCGCGCGGGGTAGACCAGCGTCGGCTGCCAGGGCGGGTCGAAGCCGCTCACCACGTCCGGCCAGGTGAAGACGCTGGGCATCAGCACCAGCCCCCGGCCGCCGAGGTCGCGTACATGATCCCCCTTCCAGTCGATCGTGAGCCCGCCCGGGTCCCAGGCGACCCGCCGGTCCAGCTCGGGCAGCAGTCCGGCGAGGCCCACCGCGGCGAGGCGCCGCGAGTGGAAGGCCACGTCGGCCTCCAGGAGGGCGCGGAGCCTCGGCCAGGCGGGTTCCACGAGGGTGTGCCAGGCCGCCTCCATCGTGTCCGCGAGCTCCCGTACCGCACGTGCCGGGTCGGCGAGCAGCGCCCGGCCGAGCGGGGACTCGGCGGCACCGGGGGTGTCCGCGAGCGAGAGCGCGATCTCGGCGCGCGCGACCTCGGGACCGGTGCCGCGTACGGCGGCGATCTCCTCCTCGAACGTGGCCGCGGGCCCGATCGGGGGCGGCATCAGACAGTCCGGGCTGTTCCCGTGCTGCGGCATGAGCAGCCACAGGGGCTCCAGGTCCAGTGCCGCCGCCGCGGTGTGGATGCGGCGCAGCCACGGGGCGTGATAACCCTGCCGTTCCGAGCGCTTGAGGGTGCGGATCGCCTCGTGGGTCTCCCACAGGGGGGACACCGCGAAACGGCAGTTGAGGAAGTCGTCCTCCCGGAAGAGGAGATGGAACGGCATCGTGCCTCCCGGTGGAAGATTCGGCCTGAGCCGAAACTCTATGGCGCCCGGCGCGCACGCGTGAGGCTGCTCCCCATGCTGGAAGAACCACACACGACAACACAGACCGTGCCGACAACACAGACCGTGTCGACGGCGTCGGATACGGCGGCGTCGGAGGCGCCGGAGTCCTCCGGCGACGCGGGGCGCGGCGGCTACCGCGCCGCCTTCGCCGTCAAGGAGTTCCGCGCCGTCTTCGCCGCGCACGCCCTGTCCCTGCTGGGCGTCGTCGTCAGCGAGATCGCGCTGACCGTGCTCGTGTACCAGCTGACGGGATCGCCGCTGCTCAGCGCGCTGGTCTTCGCGCTGGGCTTCCTCCCGTACCTCGTGGGCGGAACGCTGCTGTCCGGAGTGGCCGACCGGTTTCCGGCGCGGCGGGTGCTCGTCGTGTGCGACCTCGTGTGCGCCGGATGTGCGGCGCTGATGGCCCTGCCGGCCACCCCGGTCGCCGCGCTGCTCGGGCTGCGGTGCGTCATCGCGGCCGTCTCACCGGTGTTCAGCGGCACCCGGATGGCCACGCTGACCGAGATCCTCGGAGACGGCGACCTGTTCGTACTCGGCCGTTCCCTGCTGCGGATCGTGTCGCAGAGCGCCGTGCTGGTGGGCTTCGGTCTTGGCGGCATCCTGCTGACCTTCGTGCCGCCGCGCGGGGCGCTGGTCATCACACTGGGCACCTTCCTCGCCTCCGCGCTGCTCCTGCGCCTCGGCACCCGGCGCAGGCCCGCGCGCGGCGGCGGCGGATCGCTGATGCGGTACTCGCTCGCCGGCACCCGGCAGGTCCTCGGCGACCGCCGGATCCGGGCGCTGCTGCTGCTCCTGTGGGTGCCGCCGATGTTCGTCGTCGCGCCGGAGGCCCTCGCCGCCGCGTACGCGGACGAGATCGGGGTCGGCACCGCCTGGATCGGCCTGCTGATGTGCGTGATGCCCATCGGGACGATCGCGGGGGAGCTGTACGCCGGCGCCGCCCTGTCGCCGGCGGCCCGCTCCCGGATCGTGCTGCCCCTCGCGGGCTGCGGTCTGCTGCCGCTCCTCGCCTACCCGTTCCACCCGGACCCCGGCTGGATCCTGCTCGCGCTGCTGCTCGCCGGGTCGGCGGGCGCGTACACGCTGGGGCTCGACCGCTGGTTCGTGGACGCCGTGCCCGAGGAACTGCGCGGGCGGGCCATGACCGTGCACACGGCCGGGCTGATGACCATCCAGGGTGTGGGCATGGCGCTGGCCGGAGCGGCCGCCGAGTTCTGGGCCGTCAGCACGGTCGTGGGCGGGGTCGGCGTGCTCGGGACGCTGTGCTGCCTGCTCCTGGCGGCCGAGGTACGGCGTACCGGAAAGCCCGCGGGAGGGGCTGAGGGAGAGGCTGAGGGAGGGACCGCGGAAGGGCCTGCGGGCGGGCCTGCGGGAAGCGGCGCGGGCGTGGCGGAGAAAGGGGCTCATATCGATACGCGAGACGGGGCTGACCACGATGTGACCGGCCGGTAGGGTCTTTGCCGTGCCGAAGCCGCTCAGCCTTGCCTTCGATCCCATCGCCCGAGCCGACGAACTCTGGAAGCAGCGCTGGGGATCCGTGCCGTCCATGGGCGCGATCACCTCGATCATGCGCGCGCACCAGATCCTCCTGGCCGAGGTGGACGCGGTCGTCAAACCGTACGGGCTGACGTTCGCCCGGTACGAGGCCCTGGTGCTGCTCACCTTCTCCAAGGCCGGAGAGCTGACGATGTCCAAGATCGGCGAGCGGCTGATGGTGCACCCGACGTCCGTGACGAACACCGTGGACCGGCTCGTGCGGTCGGGGCTTGTCGACAAGCGGCCCAACCCCAACGACGGACGCGGCACCCTCGCCTCGATCACCGACAGGGGACGCGAGGTCTGCGACGCGGCCACCCGCGAGCTGATGGCGATGGACTTCGGCCTCGGGGTGTACGACGCCGAGGAGTGCGAGGAGATCTTCGCGATGCTGCGGCCGCTGAGAGTGGCCGCGCACGACTTCGACGAGGAGTAGGGCCCGACCGCGCGGGCCCGGGGGCGCCCGAAGATCGTGCGAATCCGGTGGTTAGGCTCGTAGCCATGAAAAAGAGCGTGCTGACCCGCTACCGCGTCATGGCCTACGTCACCGGTGTCCTGCTGGTCCTGCTGGTCCTCGGGATGATCGGCAAGTACGTGCTCGACCTGGACGGTGCCGCGGACTTCACGCGTGTCGTCAGCGTGGCGCACGGCTGGCTGTACGTCGTCTACCTGGTCTTCGCCTTCGACCTCGGCTCCAAGGCGAAGTGGCCGGTCCCCAAGCTCCTGTGGGTCCTGCTCGCCGGCACCGTCCCCACTGCCGCCTTCTTCGTGGAGCGCAAGGTCAGCCGCGAACTGGAGCCGAAGATCACCGAGGACTCGGGCGCGGTCGCCAAGGCGTAGGGCTGCCCCTGGAGCGCCTCCTGGAGCGCCCCTGAAGCCCGGCTGGAAGCCCCTCCAGCCCCTCCAGCCGCCCCGCCGAACGAGTGCCACCACCGCCACGGAGGGATCCGTGGCGGCCCCCCATCGACATTTACTAGGACGTCCTAGTAAATTCGAGAGTATGGACGCTGACGCCATTGAAGAAGGCCGCCGACGCTGGCAGGCCCGTTACGACGCCTCACGTAAGCGTGAGGCCGACTTCACCACGCTCTCCGGGGACCCCGTGGAACCGGTCTACGGACCGCGGCCCGGGGACACGTACGACGGGTTCGAGCGGATCGGCTGGCCCGGGGAGTACCCGTACACGCGGGGTCTCCACGCGACGGGCTACCGGGGGCGGACGTGGACCATCCGGCAGTTCGCCGGGTTCGGGAACGCCGAGCAGACCAACGAGCGCTACAAGAAGATCCTCGCCAACGGCGGGGGCGGGCTCTCCGTGGCCTTCGACATGCCCACGCTCATGGGGCGCGACTCCGACGACCCCCGCGCGCTCGGCGAGGTCGGCCACTGCGGGGTCGCGATCGACTCCGCGGCCGACATGGAGATCCTGTTCAAGGGCATTCCGCTGGGTGACGTCACGACGTCGATGACGATCAGCGGGCCCGCCGTGCCGGTCTTCTGCATGTACCTGGTGGCCGCCGAGCGCCAGGGCGTGGACCCGGCGCTGCTCAACGGCACGCTCCAGACCGACATCTTCAAGGAGTACATCGCGCAGAAGGAGTGGCTCTTCCAGCCCGAGCCGCATCTGCGGCTCATCGGGGACCTGATGGAGCACTGCGCGACGAAGATCCCCGCGTACAAGCCGCTGTCGGTCTCCGGCTACCACATCCGCGAGGCGGGCTCGACGGCCGCGCAGGAGCTGGCGTACACGCTGGCGGACGGCTTCGGATACGTGGAGCTGGGGCTCAGCCGTGGGATGGACGTGGACGTTTTCGCCCCCGGCCTCTCCTTCTTCTTCGACGCGCACCTCGACTTCTTCGAGGAGATCGCCAAGTTCCGGGCGGCGCGGCGGATCTGGGCGCGGTGGATGCGGGACGTGTACGGGGCGCGGTCGGAGAAGGCGCAGTGGCTGCGGTTCCACACGCAGACGGCCGGCGTCTCGCTCACGGCCCAGCAGCCGTACAACAACGTCGTCCGTACGGCGGTCGAGGCGCTGGCCGCAGTGCTGGGCGGCACCAACTCGCTCCACACGAACGCGCTGGACGAGACACTGGCTCTCCCCTCTGAGCAGGCGGCGGAGATCGCGCTGCGCACCCAGCAGGTGCTGATGGAGGAGACCGGCGTCGCCAACGTCGCGGATCCGCTGGGCGGTTCCTGGTACGTCGAGCAGCTGACGGACCGGATCGAGGCGGACGCGGAGCGGATCTTCGAGCAGATAAAGGAGCGGGGGCTGCGGGCCCACCCCGACGCGCGGCACCCCATCGGGCCGATCACCTCCGGGATCCTGCGCGGGATCGAGGACGGCTGGTTCACCGGGGAGATCGCCGAGTCCGCCTTCCAGTACCAGCGGGCCCTGGAGAAGGGCGACAAGCGGGTCGTGGGGGTGAACGTCCACCACGGGTCCGTCACCGGCGACCTGGAGATCCTGCGGGTCAGCCATGAGGTGGAGCGCGTGCAGGTGCAGGAGCTGGGCGGGCGCCGGGCCGCCCGGGACGAGGCAGCCGTGCGATCCTCCCTGGACGCCATGCTGGCTGCCGCGCGGGACGGGTCGAACATGATCGCCCCGATGCTCGACGCGGCGCGGGCCGAGGCCACACTCGGGGAGATCTGCGATGTCCTGCGCGACGAGTGGGGGGTGTATACGGAGCCGCCGGGGTTCTGAGGAGACACTCCGCTCCGGGGCCCGGCCTCACCGTGCCAGGATGGGCCGCTGAGAAAGGGGCCTCGTGAGCTGGGATCCGTACGAACTGCTGGAGCCGTGGCTGGCGGTGACCCTGTATCCCCCGCGTACTCGCGAGAACTACCAGGCGCACACCGGCGAGTGGCTCGATCACTGCCGCGAGTCGGGGCTGGAGTGGGACAAGGTCGCCGCCCAGCACATCGCTCTGTGGGCCCATCGGCCCGGGGCGTCCCACAGTGCCACGGCGCGGCGCGTTTCCGCGGTCCGTTCCTTCTACGCGTACGCGGTTCGCCGGGACGCCGCCGTGTACAACCCCGCGGCCCGTCGTCCCCGCCTTACGAATCCGGCCCAACTGACTCCGGCGGGCCTCGACCCATGGCAGATCGCGGTGCTGCTCACCGCGTTCGACGAGCGGCGTCCCCGCGCCTCGCCCCACCCTCATCAGGACCGTGCCTGCGGTTACCTGCAGCTCGGCTTCGGGCTGCGCGCCGGAGCCCTTCTCTCCGTCAACCTCGACGACCTCAGCACCGAGCGGGACATCGGCCGCGGCGCCGATACGCTGCGCCTGCCGTACGAAGGGGGCGGATACCGGCTGGTGACCCTTCCGTCACTCGTCGGCGAGGCCGTCAACGCCTACCTTCCGCGCCGCCGCCCGCCCCGTGACAGCACGCACGGCGGGCCGCTCTTCACCAACCGCACGGGCATCAAGATGCCGCACCGCTGGCCACATGACCTGCTGCGTGCGGTGGCCGTGGCGAGTGGCTTGCTTTCAGACTCAGGAGGCGCATCGCGCCCTGGTCGATCACGTACGGGGCCGGGTCCTGGCCGACGGTGAGCCCGCCCGGCTGGTCACCGACGTACGCCGACCGCGCTTTTGCGGTGCTGGAGGACGGGATGCGGGACTATCTGCGCCCTTATGTGATGTGCGTCATGCGGCGACCCCTTGGGGCAGGATTAGTTTTTGGTCAGTTTTGTTGAAGGGTGCTTACTCCGCCCTCCTGGTCTTCACGGGGGATTACACAAGGAAAGTGCAGTTTGGGCGCACCATGGTCGCAGTCCAGGTCGTCAGATGTTCTGCGAGCGCTTTCAGGCCACACTGCTCCTGACTCGGAAGTCGAGTCTTGTTCGGAGTTGTTTGCTATGCGTAGACGCGACCGAAGCCGAGAAGGACGCATCCAGCGCCCGCAAGGCCGCCTCTGACGCCACGGCCGAGGCGGACGCGGCGGACTTCTCCGCGGACCTGGCCGAAATCGACGCGGCTGTCGCGCAAACGGCTGCCGACAACGGGCAGCAGGCCGCGAAGGACGCTCAGGCGGCGGCCACCCGCGCCGAGGAGGAAGAGTGCAAGCGCCTGGTGGAGGAGCGCCGCAAGGCGTTCGAGTCCGGCGACGCCGGTGTCACCGGGATCGGCGGTCCGCTGAGCGCGGACGACCGGGCCGTCCTGCTCGCCGCGTGCGGGCAGAGCTGCGTCGACGACTGGGATGAGGCCACGGCCGCCGCCACCGCCTCGGTGATCGACTGGGTCAGGGCGAACGGCGCCGAGGTCCTGCTGGAAGTCATCGGCGTCAACGACCTCAAGCGCTGCCTGGGCCAGGGCGACGTGGAGAGCTGCCTATTGACCGCTGTCAACGTCGCCGCCCTCGTGGTGGTCGTCGGCAAGTTCCCGGTGGTCTCCAAGGCGATCACCACCGTCGCCACGAAGATCGGGCAGTTCTTCGACAGGGCGGAGTGGGGCAAGCGGACCCTCGACCATCTCCGCAAGGTCATCGAGGCCGCGAAGAAGGAGCCGGACCGGGGATCCACCTCCAGCATTCCGTGCACCCATCCCGGCGCGGCCGGATGCAAGAACATCACCTTCCCGTTCAAGGGCAAGGGCCCCGGCAAGGACAAGCTGGGCTCCGACAACAAGTACCACCTGAAGGAAGGCGACTTGGACGAAAACGTCTTCGACTACGTCAACGACAAGACCTTCAGCAACCGGATCACGAACATCGACCTGATCAAGGGCGGCGTTCTCTGGGAGAACAAGACGGTCACGGGCCGTGTCCTCAGCCAGGCCGAGATGGAGAGGTGGGTCAGCAAGCATGTCGGCAAGAAGGTAGCGTCGTACCAGAAGGCACAAGAGTTCGTGAAGGGATATGAGGATGCCCCGATCGGAATTCGCTTCGAGGACCCCAAGAATCAACACCGTCAACCCGGGCATGAAGGCTCTCGTGGAGAAGCGTCTGGCGAAGCTCCGCGAGGAGTACCCCGGTGTCAACATCAGGTTGTGGTGGCCGTGACGACCGACGATTTCTACCTGGGCGCCTACTGGGGCGACAGGGCGGAGTCGGCGGCCGGGTGCGCCCGCCGCCTGGCGTCCTTCCTTGACCGTCTCGCAGCGCTGCACCCCGGCCTGGAGGAGTGGTACGGGCCGTTCGAGGGCGATGACGAAGAGATACCGGAGGTCCGGCGGATCCCTTCCGGAGTGGATGCCCTGGAGGCGTACATCGAGGAGAACCGCCCCTGGAGTCCCGACGCGGCCGACGAGACACTCGGCTTCGACGTATCGCTGTGGACCGAGAACCATGCCGTGCCGCTCGGCGTCCACTGCGGGATACACGCGGACACGCCGACCCTGCTGAACTGCGTCGTGCTGGATTTTCCCGAACCATCCGAGTCCTGGGCCGGGTCGTACGACCCGAAGACCGTCCGGGCGGTGCTGATGTCAGTGGTCGAGGTCTGGGAACCCGACTGGGCCACGTTCATCAATGCGTCGATGCGTGAGGCCCAGGGGGGGTCAAGCGGCGAAGCCCTTTCGTCGGTTTGCTGACGTACTTGTCCGGTTCCCCGGCATCAACCGTCGCCGATTTTCCGGAACTTGTCGTGGAAGATCTGCCGAACGGGGTTCTTCTGACCCGTCCGGGACGAGTCCTCTGATCCTCCCCTGATCCCCCCATTGTCCGGTGAGGGGTGGGCGGAGCACGCACCTCCGCCCACCCCTCACGGCTTCACCACGTTCGAAAGAAGTCATGAGAGCTACCACGAAGACCACATCGCTGCTCGTCGGTGCCGCGCTCCTGGGCAGCGCGGCATGCGGCGCGGACTCCGACAGCGGACCGAGAGAGACGAAGAAGACTCCGTCGGCCGACGCGACCGGAACTGGAACCGGAACGGGATCGGAAACCGGTCAAGGCCGAAGCGGGGGCCAGGAGTCCGAGGCCGGCGGCACGGCGAAGACGCTGACGAAGAAGCAGCTCGACAAGGCCGTCCTGCAGGGCACGGTCAAGGGCTACAAGGCGGGCGAAGTCCCCGCGATGGATGTCCCGCCCCAAGGCGGAGTGTCCGTGGACCGCGCCGAGTGCGCACCCATCGCGTACCTGATCAGCGGTCAGTTGAGCGTGCGGCCGAAGAGCGTGACATACCGGTCACTGAAGCCGGCCGACCTGAAGAACGCGACGGTGGGCAACGTATGGCTGTCCTCCTACGACGGCGACGGCGTCGAGCGGGTGATCGCAGACCTGGACAAGGCCGTCGACCAGTGCGAGAAACCCTTCAAGGTCGCCGGGTTGACATATCGCTCGGTCGAACGCGTCGGATCGGCGCGGAACGCACGGGTGGACTTCCGGGTGACCGGCGACATCAGCAAGCAGAACATCACCATGAACTACGCAATTGTCCGCTCCGGGAACGTCGTCGCAAGTTTCTATGGCGTCAACATGCTGAAACCGGAGAAGGGGCTGATCCCGAACAGCGTGGTCGAGTCGCAGGTCGGTCGCCTCTCCCACGGATAGCGCGTGGCGGGGGGACCCTCCGGGCCTCCCCGACACGTCACGCCGGCAGCCGCGCGGTACTCGCCCGTTCCGTCAACCGCGGCGGTGGCAGCGTCGCCTCGGTACGGCCGCGCCGCCATCAGCCCAGTCAGGCGGAACGGATCCGGGCAAAACCCGTCAAGTCACGAACATGCCGGGGCCGTGGCGAGCCCTCCGGATTTGACTGTCCGTATGAGGTGATTGAGGGAGGCCGGGGTGGTGGCGATGATCTCGTCGGGGGTGTCGCTCTCTCGGAGGCGGAGGACTCCGTCCGGGGTGGCGGCCAAGTAGAGGCAGTCGTTGGACTCGTCGCTGCTGTACGAGGACTTCTGCCAGGTGAGGCGGGGCACCGCGGGCTTCCTCAATCGCGGACCGAGTTGTTGTGACCTGTTGCGTGCGGTGGTCGTGGCGAGCGGCCTGCTTTCAGCGAGCGTATGAGGTGGCCCAGGCGGGCGGGGGTGGTGGCGATGATCTCGTCGGGGGTGTCGTTCTCGCGGAGGCGGAGCGTGCCGTCGGGGGTGGCGGCGAGGTAGAGGCAGCTGTTGTTCTCGTCGCCGCTGAACGAGGACTTCTGCCAGCTGAGTTGGGGCACTGCGGGCCTTTCTACAGGTCGTACAGGAGATGGTGGATCAGCATCAGGGAGCCTGGCGCCGCCGACGCCTCGGGCGCGCGTGAGGGGGTGATCGGAGGAAGGGCGGATTCTTTCAACTGGTCGAAGAGCATCCGATATTGGGACAGGTGGTCCTGTGTGTCACGGTAGATCGGCTCGTTCGGATGTTCCAGTACGACGGTGGCCAGTTCCTCGACTCGCGGTTGTGCGTACAGGAACGGGCTGGTTACGCCTGGGAAGGTGCGAGTGCGGAACGGGAAGATCTGGATCGTCACGTTCGGCAGTTTCGCCAGTTCGACCAGGTGCAGCAGCTGACCGCGAGTGACGGTGGGGCTGCTGTAGTGCATGCGCAGGGCAGCCTCGTGAATCACCGCGTGCACGGCAGGGGCGTTCTCGCCTGTGAGGAGCCTCTGGCGTGCCAGCCTGAAGGCGATGGCATCTTCGGCGGTGGCGTGTTTGGGTCGTACGTCCCCGAACAGAGCACGGATGTACTCCTCGGTCTGGAATAGGCCGGGAACGAGCAGAGGGTCGTACAGGCAGAGGCCAACTGCGCCGGCCTCCAGTTCCGCGAGGTTGAGCGCGTACTGGTGGACCCGTCCCTGGTAGGAGCTCCACCAGCCCTTGCCGCTGGACTCGGACATGGCAATCAGGGCTTCAAGGTATGGGTCAGAAATGCCCCCATAGTATCTGCACAGCTTGCGGATTCGGTCGGTGGCAATAGCCGTTCGGCCAGCTTCGATCTTGCTCAGGAAAGGGGCCCCCATGTCTGCTGTGGCGGCAGCGTCGTTCGTAGTAATGCCGCTGGCCTCGCGCATCCTGCGCAGCTCGGCAGCCACGCGCCGTTGTCGCTCGCTGATCCTGGTTCGTAGCGCCAAGGCCGCGTCCCCTTCTGGTAGTTGCACGTCACTCATTCGAGGGAGCAGGTGGAAAACCTGGCCCGCTCCATCTACCGTCAGTATCGCAACCAGCACACACCGTGTGCACCCGAGTTGCGAAACTTGCCTGGGATGGAGACCTCATGAACAACAACGAGGACGACTGGGAGTACAGCATCAACCTCCCGCACAGCCCCCTCGCTGTCGGTGTCGTGCGCGGCGCCCTGCGGCTGATGCTCCGGGCGCACGGGCTCGGTGAACTCCTTGTCACGGCCGAGCTGTTGGCCTCCGAGCTGATCACCAACGCGCATGTGCACGCCCCCGGGCCCGTCCTGCCTGCGTGTGAAGCGCTCAGGGAAATGGCTGCGACTCTCGGTGTGGGACACCAGCGGTGAGCCACCTCGGATCCGCCTGTCGGGCGCGGGCGGTGAGAGCGGGCGTGGGCTGGGGATCGTCGAGGAGCTGGCCGATCGGTGGGGCCACTACTCCATGGGGCTGTCCCGCACCGGCGGAAAGCTCGTCTGGTGCGAGCTGGGCGGTTGATGACTCGGGGAGGGGAGGGGGAAGGGGTCAGGTCGGTGAGGCTGCGGACAGCCCGCTCAGCAGGAGCCGGGTGAAGTCGCGGGCCCAGTCCGTGTCGACGGGCTTTGAGCTCACCAGGCAGCGGTGCACGACCGCGCCGGCGATCACGTCGAAGATCAGGTCCGTGCCGCGGGCGGCTGTCTCCGGGTCGTTCTCCGTCGGTAGCTCCCCCCGGGCCTGGGCGCGGGCGCGCCCCTCCGTGACGAGGTGCTTCTGGCGGTCGACGATCGACGAGCGGATGCGGTCACGCAGAGCGGCATCGCTGGTCGACTCGGCGACCACGGCCATCAGCGCGGTCTTGGCCTCCGGGCGGCTCAGGATCGCCGCGAACTGGAGCACCACGACCTCGATGTCCGCGGAGAGGCTCCCCCGGTCGGGCAGTTCCAACTCGTCGAAGAGGGCCGCCACCGCGTCGACCACCAGCTCGTTCTTGCCCGCCCAGCGCCGGTAGAGCGTCGTTTTCGCGACACCCGCGCGGGTCGCCACGTCCCCCAGTGTCAGCCCGGACCAGCCCAGTTCGACGAGAACCGCACGCGTCGCCGCCAGGATCGCCTCGTCGGCCTCGATACTGCGCGGACGCCCCGTACGAGGGGTGGAAGTGCGACTCTGCATGGCGGCGACCATAGCCGGACGTTCCGCTGAGGGGGATCCTGTGGACGGGTGAGGGAGATCACCGGGACGGCCTTCCCCCGGCCGTCCCGGGACAGTTACGCTACGACCTGTAGCGAAAGCGCGACGACCACGCGGTGCCGGGTGGGGACCCGGTGTCAGGAGACGTATCAAGCCTGGCTTTCACAACGCTTTTCACGCAGGCGCGCGGAGGGGGGAGGATAGACGCATGCAGCCACGGAACATGTCCATGAGCGGAGTCGTCGACCTCGCCGCGGTGAAAGCGGCCCAGGAGGCCAAGGCGAAGGCGGAGCAGGCGCGCGCCGAAGCGGTACGGCAGGGCGGCGGGGCCGTTCCCGCGGTGTCCGCGTCGAGTCTCGTCAGTGATGTCGACGAGGCGGGTTTTGAGCGGGACGTCCTGCAGCGCTCCAACGAGGTGCCGGTCGTCATCGACTTCTGGGCCGAGTGGTGCGAGCCGTGCAAGCAGCTCAGCCCGCTCCTGGAGCGGCTCACCGCCGAGTACAACGGCCGGTTCGTCCTCGCCAAGATCGACGTCGACGCGAATCAGATGCTGATGCAGCAGTTCGGGATCCAGGGGATCCCGGCGGTCTTCGCGGTGGTGGCCGGCCAGGCCCTGCCGCTCTTCCAGGGCGCCGCTCCCGAAGCGCAGATCCGGGGCACCCTGGACCAGCTCGTGCAGGTCGCCGAGGAGCGTTTCGGACTCACGGGCCTGACGGTGGACCAGGACGGTGTGCCGCCGGAAGAACCCGCGACGGCCCCCGAGGCCCCGGCCGGACCCTATGACGCGTTGCTTGAGGCCGCCGTGCAGGCCCTGGATGCCGGTGACCTGGGCGGTGCGGTCCAGGCGTACAAGAACGTGCTGAGTGACGACCCGGGGAACACGGAGGCCAAGCTGGGCCTCGCCCAGGCCGAGTTGCTCCAGCGTGTGGAGGGCGCCGACCAGCAGCAGGTCCGCAAGGACGCCGCGGACCGGCCCGGTGACGTACCGGCGCAGATCGCCGCGGCCGACCTGGATCTGGTGGGCGGTCATGTGGAGGACGCCCTGGGGCGGCTCGTCGACGCCGTGGCGCGTACAGCGGGTGACGACCGGGAGGCGGCGCGCGTGCGGCTCCTGGAGCTCTTCGAGGTGGTCGGCGGTGACGATCCGCGTGTGATGGCGGCGCGCCGGGCGCTGGCTCGCGCTCTCTTCTGACCAGTCGCTAAACGCCGGGGCCCGTGATGCCGGCGTGAAGGATTTGCCGACAGAGCTACATTGCGGCCGCGTTTTACCAAAACTTGGTAAACGCGGCCGTTGTTACTGGGAGTAAGACAGAGGCGCTGATCTGTCGGATTCCGTCCAAACTTCTATCTTTTTGTCACCTCCCTGGGTGACACCCTCAGTTGTCGGTCGACATCGACGGGTTGTTGTTCGGTTATCCGGCCGTTACTAGCCAGTAACGAACCCCCTTGTGCGGGCGGCGAGAATGCACCACGATCGGCCACGCTCGGTCCATTACCCTCTCCCGACAACCACTCGGGTCAGCGGGTTTCTCTGGGTCCCCACCGAGTAGGGACGGCGGCAGTGGCGCCGTCCCTCGGACAGGGGGGTCTCTGCCGTTCGGCGGAGCCTGTCCGGCAGGTTGTGCGTGAAGGGTTCAGGCGCGACCAGTGGTTGTCGCTCGGGGGTGATCGCCGGTGATCCGGGTGCGGTTGCGCGCCTCCGGGCCGGGCGCTCTCCTTCCCGAGGACGTAGCACTTCTCCCATCCCTGCCCGGCTGAGCCGCCGTCTGGAGGCTGCCAGGGCCGGAGATGTACGTCCGAGAAGGAGGAAATATGGAGTCCCAGGTGCGTGGCGGGACCAGATGGAAGCGGTTCGCCGTCGTCATGGTGCCGAGTGTGGCCGCGACTGCGTGCATAGGCATCGCCCTTGCGCAGGGCGCTCTCGCCGCGTCGTTCAGTGTGTCGGGTCAGTCGTTCAAGGTGACGGCGGACAAGCTTGTCGGTACCGGCTTCTCGCAGTACGGAGCCATCGACCAGGGGTACACGCTCAAGGGCGCCAAGACGGCCCACCCGGTCGCGGTGTCGGCGTTCAAGACCGCCAAGATCACGAACATGTGCCAGTCCGTGGTCACCCCGGACATCCCGTTGATCGGTTCTGTCACCCTGACGCTGAATGCGGGCGGCAAGGGTCATGACCCGGTCAAGGCCAAGCAGCTCTACATCGACGTCGAGGAGCTTGAGGCCGACGCGACCTTCAGCAACATCGACATCGGTGTTGCGGCCAAGGACGCCAACAAGGGTCCGGGAATCGGCAAGGGTGACCAGGCGAACCCCTTCGGCTTCGCCCAGCAGGCCGACAAGGCCGTGCTGACGGGTGTGAAGCAGACGGCGTGGGCGACCACGGCCGGCACCTTCAAGCTCAGCGGCCTGAAGATGTCGTTTTCCAAGGGTGTCAACGAGTGCTACTAAGCACTCCCCGGGCGGGTGAGGGAGCCTGCGCTGCCTCGCCCGCCCGTCCCCCTACTTCGTAGTACGTGTATCTCTCACAGCAACGCCGTTCCAGGGAGCTGTTTTCCATGAGCGCCGAGACTCCTGCCGAGGCTTCAGCCGTGCGCGGTCAATTCACCGACTGGCGGCTGCGGTTCCGTGCCTGGCGGGGTGGCCGTCCGTTCTGGGCCGGCCTGTTCATCCTGCTCGCGGGAGGCCCGATCGCGTACTTCCCGTATGCGAACCTTCAGATCGGGCATCTCACGCTGGCCATGGCGACGACCGCGGGTGCCGGTTCGCTCATCATCGGGGTACTCCTGGGCGTTCTCGGAATCAGTCTCTGGTACCAGAAGCACGTGCGGGTCTTCGCCGGTGTGGCGGCGATCCTGCTCGGGCTGGTCTCCATCCCCGTGGCGAACATCGGCGGCTTCCTGGTCGGCTTCCTGCTCGCCCTGGTGGGCGGCGGGATGGCCGTCGCCTGGGTGCCGGGCGAGGAACCGACCGAACGCCGGACCGAGACGGACCGTACGGACAAGGGAGGCGCTCCCGAGGCCGCGCAGGCCGACGGGGCGAGCGAGCCGAACGATCTGTCAGGAACGATCCCGATCAACGGGGCGAACGGGAGGCACAGTGCCGGCTGACGAGGTCCAATACGCGGACTCCGCGGGCGAGTCCCGTGAGAGAACCGGGCCGCGGCACGCAGCCCCCAGGAAACCGCTGATCACCAGGCTGCATGTGCCCGCGGGCAAGGCGATAGCCATCGCTTCGATGCCGACCGCGCTCCTCATGGGCATGGGGTTCACGCCGACCCTCGCCCAGGCCGACGACAAGCCGTCGGCGAAGAACCTCACGATCGACGAGTACAAGGACTGCGTCGAGGCGCTGGACGAGAGCGGCAAGGCCGACAAGGACAAGGCCGACAAGGACAAGGCCGACAAGGCAGACGAGGCCGGTAAGGACGAGTCGGCGACCCCGTCGCCCTCCGCCTCGACGAGCGCTCCCGCCTCGGACGACGAGGATCAGGACTCGTCCGACGGCGACTCGGCGGGCAACGGCCCGGCGGGCGACGGCTCTTCCTCGGATTCAGGTTCCGAGGACAAGCCCGAGCCCACCCCGTCCCCCTCGACGAGCGCGCCGGCCAAGTCCGGGAGTGATGCGTCCACGCCGACGCCCACCCCCTCCCAGAGCAGCGGCAACGTCCTGGACGACATCGGCAACGCGCTTGAGGACGTCTTCACGCCCGGCGACAAGGAGTCCGTGTCCCCCAGCGCGGAGCCGTCCGCCACCCCCAGCGCCTCGGCCACGAAGAGCGCCTCCGAGGCGGCCGAGGACGCGAAGGACACGGTCAAGGACACGACCGAGAAGGCCAAGGACACGGTCAAGGACGTGACCGACGCGGCGTCCGAGGCGGCGAAGGACACCACGGAGAAGGCGAAGGAAGCGGCCGGCGAGGCCACTGCCTCCCCCTCTCCCAGCCCGTCCGAGAGCTCCACCACGGACCCGGACGACTGCCCGGCCGCGACGGACGACGAGGGCGGCGTCGAGCAGGGCATCCCGGCCCTGGCCGACGACCCCTGGAAGCTGGAGGCCAGCTCCCTGCTGCTCAAGGGCGCCGACTACCAGGGCGTCGTCAAGGTGAAGACCGCCAACGGCACGGTCAAGGAGGTCCTGAAGTACGTGATCTCCGACGGCACCGACATCGGTGACCTGCACCAGACCGTGGACGACAAGGACGCCGGGGTGAAGTACCACGTCCAGGCGGGCAAGGGCACGACGTCCACCATCACGGACGGCAAGACGGTCATGTACACGGAGAGTATTTCCGGCAACCTGCTCGGGCTGATCCCGATCACGTTCGACCCGAAGCACCCGCCGCCGCTCAACATCCCACTGATCTACTTCACAAAAGTGACGGTCGTGCAGGCCGCCCAGTTCGGCGGAACGCTGACGGTCCCCGGGATGCGGCAGTACAACACGCCGCTCGGATAGTCCCCCAAGGGCCCGGTTCGGGACCACACAGGGCCGTACCCCGGTTCTCCCACTGACGCGGGAGCCCGGGGCGCGGCCCTGCCCAGTACTCGCCCGAGTCCCCCCGGTCACTGCAGGCGCTTCCCCACGCGCCGTTGACGTCCTCCACGCAAGCTCACAAGATCGGTGCCGGAGTACGAGGAGGGACTGCAGGCATGGCAGATTTCATCCGCGGGGGACGGTTGTTCCGGGTCGTGGGATTCAACCCCTCGCACCGGCAGCTGTTCCTCACCAGCGAGTCGCTTGCCGTCAACCGGACCACGTCGCAGGTGGAGGTGTACATCGGGCATGTCCGTCTGATGCTCCTCAAGCCGTACTACCGGGAGGGCGTTCACATTCGGCGGGCCTCGCCCGACGAGTTCGCCGTCCTGCGGGATCGGCACAAGCTCGAACCGGGTGATGCCGAGTACACGTGGATGCTGGAGCCCGACGGCGGTGACAGCTTCGTCATCGGCGGTAAACCGAGCTGGCGTGAGGCCGAGTACGAGCTGATGGGCGACCGTGAGGCCCTGTATGACACCTCCAAGCCCTGGCCTCCGGACTTTCCCGTGGAGTCGGGTCAGGCCGACTGATGCCCTGACACACTGAGGGGTGATTTCCGGTTGAGAAGTCTCCCCGGCGATCTGGACCGGCTCGACCTGGACGGACATGTGCGGCGCTGGCCTGCACGGCCGACCGTTGGTCGCCGGTGCCTGGTAGGAGGCGGTCAAGTCGGCAATGGCACCGTGTGGGAGTCGCGACCCTACGACTCAAGATGTTCGTAGGGCGGCGGCTGCGGAGTGGGCGGGACGAGGAGAGCGCCAGCGATGTCAGAGTTCGTGCGTGAGGGGCGGCTGTTCCGGGTGGTGAGCTTCGCCCCGTCGCACCGTCAGCTCATCCTGCGCAGCGACGCCACGCTGATCGACGGGACGGACACCCGCGTCGAGGTGTTCTTCGGGCATGTGGACCTGATGTTCCTCAAGCCCATCTACCGGAAGGGACTGCGTGTACGCCGGGCCTCCGAAACGGAGTTCGCCACGCTGCGGGGATGTCACGGTCTCGCAGCGGACGACGCGTCATCGACCTGGATGATCGACCCGGACGGCGGCAGCTTCGTCCTCTCAGGTGATCCGGCGTGGCGGGAAGGCACCTGTCGCTTCGAGGACCCGTCCTTGTTCGACTTCTCCCGGCCCTGGCCCTCGGACTTCCCTGTGGAGTCGGGCACTGTCGGCTGAGGTCCCGACGCGCTGAGGGCGTCCTTTGTGGAGCAGGGGGCGCCCTCAGTGGCGTACGGGCCGGTGTGCGGGAGCGGTTCAGCCGCCCAAGCGGTGTACGCGGACCATGTCCGTCGTGCCGGGGACGTCGGGGGGGTGAGCCGGCGGTCGGCAACACCACCGTCGACGCCGTGCTCGGCACCCGCGTCGCGGTCGCCGCGCCCGCTGACACGGCGGGGAACGGCCGATCTGGACGGTCGGTGTCGAGCGGGCAGTGAAGAAGGGGTGGATTGCAGGCATGGCAGATTTTATCCGCGGGGGACGGTTGTTCCGGGTCGTGGGCTTCAACCCCTCGCACAGGCAGCTCTACCTGGGCAGTGACGCGTTGCCAGAGGAAAGGACGACGACGCGCATCGAGGTCTACATCGGCCACGTGGAGCTCATGCTCCTCAAGCCGTATTACCAGGAGGGCGTTCACATTCGGCGGGCCTCGCCCGACGAGTTCGCCGTCCTGCGGGATCGGCACAAGCTCGAACCGGGTGATGCCGAGTACACGTGGATGCTGGAGCCCGACGGCGGTGACAGCTTCGTCATCGGCGGTAAACCGAGCTGGCGTGAGGCCGAGTACGAGCTGATGGGCGACCGTGAGGCCCTGTACGACGCCTCCCAGCCCTGGCCTCCGGACTTCCCCGCAGAGTCGGGCCAGGTCGGCTGAGACCCCGACACGCGCTGAGGGCGCCCCCTGTGCGGCAGGGGGCGCCCTCAGTGGCGTACGGGCCGGTGTGCGGGAGCGGTTCAGCCGCCCAGGTGGTGTACGCGGACCATGTTGGTGGTGCCGGGGACGCCGGGGGGTGAGCCGGCGGTCATGACGACGATGTCGCCCTCGCTGAAGCGGTTGAGCTTGCGCAGCTCCTCGTCGACCAGTTCGATCATCTCGTCGGTGCTGTGCACGAACGGCACGACGTGGGACTCGACGCCCCAGCTCAGCGACAGCTGGTTGCGGGTGCCCTCGTCCGTGGTGAACGCCTGGATCGGCTGGGAGGCGCGGTAGCGGGACAGGCGGCGGGCCGTGTCACCGGACTTGGTGAAGGCCACCAGGCCCTTGCCGCCCAGGAAGTCCGCGATCTCGCACGCGGCACGGGCCACCGAACCACCCTGCGTGCGCGGCTTCTTGCCCGGCACGAGCGGCTGCAGGCCCTTGGAGAGCAGCTCCTCCTCGGCCGCGACGACGATCTTCGACATCGTCTTCACGGTCTCGATCGGGTACGCGCCCACGCTCGACTCGGCGGACAGCATGACCGCGTCCGCCCCGTCCAGGATCGCGTTGGCCACGTCGGACGCCTCGGCGCGCGTGGGGCGGGAGTTGGTGATCATCGACTCCATCATCTGGGTCGCGACGATCACCGGCTTGGCGTTGCGCCGGCACAGCTCCACGAGGCGCTTCTGCACCATCGGGACCCGCTCCAGGGGGTACTCGACGGCCAGGTCACCACGGGCGACCATGACGCCGTCGAAGGCCGCGATGATGGCCTCCATGTTGTCCACCGCCTGCGGCTTCTCCACCTTGGCGATGACGGGGACCCGGCGGCCCTCCTCGTCCATGATCTTGTGTACGTCGTTCACGTCGTGGGCGTCGCGCACGAAGGAGAGCGCCACCAGGTCGCAGCCCATCTGCAGGGCGAAGCGCAGGTCGTCGACGTCCTTCTCGGACAGCGCCGGCACGTTCACGGCCGTACCGGGCAGGTTGATGCCCTTGTGGTCCGAGATGACGCCGCCCTCGATGACGATCGTCTTGACGTTCGGGCCGTCGACCTCGACGACCCGCAGTTCGACGTTGCCGTCGTTGATCAGGACCTGGTCGCCCTTGGAGACGTCGCCCGGCAGGCCCTTGTACGTGGTGCCGCAGATCGACTTGTCGCCCGGGACGTCCTCGGTCGTGATCGTGAACTCGTCACCGCGCTCCAGCTCCACGGGGCCCTCGGCGAAGGTCTCCAGCCGGATCTTCGGGCCTTGCAGGTCGGCCAGGACGCCGATGGCGCGGCCCGTCTCCCTGGCGGCGGAGCGGACCCGCTCGTAACGGCCCTGGTGCTCGGCGTGGGAGCCGTGGCTGAAGTTGAAACGGGCCACGTTCATGCCGGCCTCGATCAGCGAGACGAGCTGCTCGTGGGAGTCGACGGCGGGGCCAAGTGTGCAGACGATTTTGGAACGGCGCATGGGGGCGATCCTATCGGTTTGTTTCGCTTCGGAATATTCCGACTGGCGGAAGATACAAATGGGCGGGTGCGCGCTCAGGCGTGAGCCTGGCGGGCTCTGGCGGGCTTTGGGGCGGGATTGGGGCGGCACTTTTCTCGACGTTCTCCGGGCTGTCCTGGCGCGGCCTCTCCGGCTGTCTCTCCGGCCGCTTTCCCCGTTGTTTCCCTGTTGCTCTCCGGCGGCTCGGCGGTGCCTTCCGGTGTCCTCCATCGCCTTCTCAGGCGTTCGCGTCTCCCACGAGCGCGTACGTCTGGTCGGCGATCTCCAGTTCCTCGTCGGTCGGTACGACCGCCACCGCGACCCTCGCGCCCTCGGGCGAGATCAGCCGCGGCTCGCCGGACCGCACGGCGTTCAGCTCCGCGTCGACGGCCAGGCCCAGCGACTCCAGGCCCGCGATCGCGGCCTCCCGTACCGGGACGGCGTTCTCCCCGACCCCGGCCGTGAAGACGACCGCGTCGACCCGGCCCAGTACCGCGTAGTACGCGCCGATGTACTTCTTCAGCCGGTGTATGTAGATGTCGAAGGCGAGCTGCGCCTGTGCGGCGTCCTCGGTACCTTCGGCGCCTTCGTCGATTCTGCGGCGGATCTCCCGCATGTCGTTGTCACCGCACAGACCGACCAGACCGCTCTTCTTGTTGAGCAGAGTGTCGATCTCGTCCGTGGACATCCCGCCAACGCGCGTCAAATGGAAGATGACCGCGGGATCCACGTCTCCGGAGCGCGTACCCATCACGAGCCCCTCCAAAGGCGTCAGTCCCATGGAGGTGTCCACGCACCGGCCCTTCTCGACCGCCGACGCCGAGGCGCCGTTGCCCAGATGCAGCACGATGACGTTCACGTCCCCAGGGTCCCGGCCGAGAAGGCGGGCGGTCTCGCGGGACACGTACGCGTGCGAGGTGCCGTGGAAGCCGTACCGGCGGATGCGGTGCCGGTCGGCGGTCTCCACGTCGATGGCGTAGCGGGCCGCGGCCTCCGGCATCGTCGTGTGGAACGCGGTGTCGAAGACGGCGACCTGGGGGAGGTCCGGGCGCAGTGCCCGGGCGGTGCGGATGCCGGTGAGGTTGGCCGGGTTGTGCAGCGGTGCCACCGGGATGAGTCGCTCGATCTCGTCGAGGACCGAGTCGTCGACGACGGTCGGCTGCGTGAACCGCTGCCCGCCGTGGACGACCCGGTGGCCGATCGCGGCCAGCTCGGGGGAGTCCAGGCCGAGCCCGTCCCTGGACAGTTCCTCCGCGACGGCCTTCAGCGCGGCCTCGTGGTCGGCGATCGGCCCGGTCGTCTCGCGGGAGTCGCCGCCCGCGGCCAGCGGGGAGTGCTTGAGGCGGGAGGTCTCCTCGCCGATCCGCTCGACGAGGCCCACGGCCAGCCGGCTGCCGTCTCTCATGTCGAGCAGCTGGTACTTCACCGACGAGGAACCGGAGTTGAGGACGAGGACGCGGGTGGCACTCACTGGGCGGAAACCTTCGGAGTCGGGGGTGGAGGCGGGGTCGGAGTCGGAGTCGGAGTGAGGGGCGGGGCCGAGGGCTGGGCCTGGGCCTGGATCGCGGTGATGGCGACGGTGTTCACGATGTCCCCGACGAGCGCGCCCCGGGACAGGTCGTTGACCGGCTTGCGCAGGCCCTGCAGGACCGGCCCGATGGCGATGGCGCCGGCCGAGCGCTGCACGGCCTTGTACGTGTTGTTGCCGGTGTTGAGGTCCGGGAAGATCAGCACGGACGCCTGCCCGGCGACCTTCGACTCCGGCAGCTTGGTCGCCGCGACGGACGGCTCGACGGCCGCGTCGTACTGGATCGGCCCGTCGATGCTCAGATCGGCGCGCCGTGAGCGGACCAGCTCGGTGGCCGTGCGCACCTTGTCGACGTCCGCGCCCGAACCGGAGGTGCCGGTCGAGTACGAGAGCATCGCGATCCGCGGCTCGACCCCGAACTGCTCGGCGGTGGCGGCCGACTGGATGGCGATGTCCGCCAACTGCTCGGCGTTCGGGTCGGGGTTGACCGCGCAGTCGCCGTACACGAGGACCTTGTCGGCGAGGCACATGAAGAAGACCGAGGAGACGATGGAGGCGTCCGGCTTCGTCTTGATGATCTCGAAGGCGGGGCGGATGGTGGCCGCCGTGGAGTGCACCGACCCGGAGACCATGCCGTCGGCGAGGCCCTCCTGGACCATCAGTGTGCCGAAGTAGTTCACATCCGAGACGACGTCGTACGCGAGTTCGACGGACACGCCCCGGTGGGCCCGGAGCTCGGCGTACCGCTCCGCGAACCGGTCGCGCAGTTCGGAGGTCTGCGGGTCGATCAGCTGGGCGGCGCCGAGGTCGATGCCGAGGTCGGCGGCCTTCTTGCGGATCTGGTCGACCGGGCCAAGGAGGGTGAGATCGCAGACCCTGCGGCGCAGCAGCACCTCGGCGGCGTGCAGGACACGCGCCTCGGTGCCCTCGGGCAGTACGACGCGCCGCTTGTCGGAGCGGGCCTGCTCCAGGAGCTTGTGCTCGAACATCATCGGTGTGACACGGCTGCCGCTGGGTGCCGAGACGAGCTTCTGCAGGTCGCTGGTGTCCACGTACCGCTCGAAGAGGCCGAGGGCGGTCTCCGCCTTTCGGGGGGTGGCCGCGTTCAACTTGCCTTCCATGGCGAAGAGTTCGGTTGCCGTGAGGAAGGAGTCGGTCTCGACCGCGATCACCGGGGTGCCGGGGGCGAGGCGGGCGGCCAGGGTGAGGACGAGATCGCTGGGGTGTTCGTTCAGGGTGAGCACCACACCCGCGATGGGCGGGGTGCCGGCGCTGTGCGCGGCGAGGGCGCCCACCACCAGGTCGGCGCGGTCGCCGGGCGTGACGACCATGCAGCCCGGGGTCAGCGCGCCCAGGAAGTTGGGCAGCATGGCGCCGCCGAAGACGAAGTTCAGCGCGTCGCGCGCGAGCCCCGCGTCGTCGCCGAGCAGTACCTTGCCGCCGAGGGCGTGGGTGATCTGGGCGACCGTCGGCGCGGCGAGCGCGGGCTCGTCGGGCAGCACGTAACAGGGCACGGGGAGGCGGTTGTCGAGCAGCTCGTGCAGGTCCGCGCGGTCGGCGGCGGCGACCCGGTTCACCACCATGGCGAGGACGTCGCAGCCGAGTCCGTCATAGGCACGGAACGCGTTGCGGGTCTCCGTAAGGACCGATTCCACGGTCTGCTTGCGGCCGCCCACGACGGGGATCACGGAGGCGCCGAACTCGTTCGCCAGACGGGCGTTGAGAGCCAGCTCGTCCGGGAACTGGGTGTCCGCGTAGTCCGTACCGAGGACGAGGACGACGTCGTAGTCGCGGGCCACCCGGTGGAAGCGGTCGACGAGCTGCGAGAGCAGTTCGTCGGTGCCCTGCTCGGCCTGGAGCGCGGACGCCTCGTGGTAGTCCATGCCGTAGACCGTCGCCGGGTCCTGTGCCAGGCGGTAGCGGGCGCGCAGCAGCTCGAAGAGACGGTCGGGCCCGTCGTGGACGAGAGGTCGGAACACCCCCACCCGGTCGACCTGGCGGGTCAGGAGCTCCATGACTCCCAGCTCGATGACCTGTCGGCCGTCTCCTCGGTCGATCCCGGTCACGTACACGCTGCGCGTCACGCGTGCTCTCCGTTTCCTCCGACATCAGTAAAAACGCAGCCGGTAGCGTCGGCTGGGCCCTCTTGACAATACCTCCGGGCGTGGATAAGGCGCCCGTCAAGCCGGGGGTGGGCGGCCTCTCCGGTGCCTCTCCAGGGTCTTTCCGGGACCCTTCCGGGGCCTCTCCATGGCTTCTCCTCCCCCTCTCCAGGGGCTCCCCGGAGAGGGGGAGGGGGTGCTCGGGGTGCGTCGGCGGCTGGAGGGGCGCGAAAGGCGCGTACAGCGGCCCCTTGCCGCCCATGAAACAATCGGACTGGTCTCAGGCACCACAGGAGACACAGTCCAACAGCGAGCAGGAGACACAGCACGATGCGTATCGGAGTTCTCACCGCAGGCGGCGACTGTCCGGGCCTGAACGCCGTGATCCGGTCGGTCGTGCACCGAGCCGTCACCAACTACGACGCCGAGGTCATCGGCTTCGAGGACGGCTACGCGGGACTGCTCGAAGGCCGCTACCGCTCCCTCGACCTGGACGCCGTCAGCGGCATCCTCGCCCGTGGCGGCACCATCCTCGGCTCCTCCCGCCTCCAGCGCGACCGCCTGCGCGAGGCCTGCGAGAACGCGCAGGACATGGCGCGCGAGTTCGGTATCGACGTACTCATCCCGATCGGCGGCGAGGGCACGCTGACGGCGGCGCGGATGCTGTCGGACGCGGGTCTGCCGGTGGTCGGCGTGCCCAAGACGATCGACAACGACATCTCGTCGACGGACCGCACGTTCGGCTTCGACACCGCCGTCGGGGTCGCCACGGAGGCGATGGACCGCCTGAAGACAACGGCCGAGTCCCACCAGCGGGTGATGGTCGTCGAGGTCATGGGCCGCCACGCCGGCTGGATCGCCCTGGAGTCCGGCATGGCCGCCGGCGCCCACGGCATCTGCCTGCCCGAGCGGGCCTTCGACCCGGCCGACCTGGTCAAGATGGTCGAGGAGCGCTTCGCACGCGGGAAGAAGTTCGCGGTCATCTGTGTGGCCGAGGGCGCGCACCCCGCCACGGGCAGCATGGACTACGGCCACGGCGCCATCGACCAGTTCGGCCACGAGCGCTTCCAGGGCATCGGAACAGCGCTGGCGTACGAGCTGGAGCGGCGCCTCGGCAAGGAGGCCAAGCCGGTCATTCTCGGCCACATCCAGCGGGGCGGCACGCCGACCGCGTACGACCGGGTGCTGGCGACGCGCTTCGGCTGGCACGCGGTGGAGGCGGCGCACCGGGGTGAGTTCGGCCGGATGACGGCACTGCGCGGCACGGACGTGGTGATGGTGCCGCTGGCCGAGGCGGTCACCGAACTGAAGACGGTCCCGAAGGACCGCATGGACGAGGCGGAGTCGGTCTTCTAGGGAGTTCCGGGGGCTGCCCGGAACGGCGGCGGGTCAGGCCTCACTCAGCGGGCGCCGTCGCCACCTCCACCGCCGTCGCCGCCCCTGCCGTCACGCAGGATCGTCGACCAGAAGCGGTCGACGATCCGGTCCAGGAAGTCCCGGCCCGCGTCGTCGGCGTCGGCTGCGGCCGCGCTGCGGCCCCAGCTCAGCGTCGCCGCCATCTGCCCCTGGTACTCGGTCATCTGCCCCTGGTATTCGGTGTGCATCGCCCGCAGCGCGTGTCCCACGATCCGCCGCTCCATGGTCAGCAGCTTGCCCACTGGGCGGACGTACGCCTGCCAGCGTGTCAGCACCGCGCCGCGCAGCATCTCCGCCAGTTTCGGCTCGCGCCCGGTGACCGTGACGAGGTCCGCCGGTGAGAGTTCGAGTACCGCGGCGAGCGCCGGTGACTGCCGCTCGCTGCCGCGCCACACGCCGGCCTCCTCCATCCGTACGTACGCGAGGAGTTCGAGCCCGACGGCGCGCGCGACGTCCTCGGCCGCGAGACCCCGGGCGAGGCGGTGGTCGCGCAACGTTCTCGGGGCGCCGATGAGTTCACCCGGCGAGCACCACAACACGCCTGCCAGTGCGATGAGTTCACTGTTGCTCGGAGCAGCCAGGTCCCGCTCCCATGCTACGACGAGGTCGGATGTCACATGGGGCAGTCCGAACGAGGTCCGCATCCCGTACGCGACATGCTCGGGCCCCATGCCGAGGGCGCTGCGCAGCTTTCGGGCAGCCGGGGCGTCGAAGGGTGGGGTGGGCTGAGGGGCCGACTGTTGGTGCACGCGCACAACGTATGGGCCCGGGGCTGCGGTGACTACGGTCTGTTCGGCCACGAACACAGATTGTATGAACCTACTATTTCGGACAGCTGTCCAGTGAACTCGTGCATCGGCTGACGTACACGTATCGCAGTGCGGCGCGGGATGGCGGCCGCTGCTCACGTGCCTCGAAACGTTCCCGGCAAGCGTCATGAGCAGCGTCGACGGGCATATGCGCGCGCCTTCGCCTGGGGTGGAGCGCGGGTCTCCGGCGAGTGGGGTGCCGAGCGAGGGCTGACGGGTGCCGTCCCTTGGGGCGCCTCCTGGCGGGCGTGGCGTCGGTGCGGGTGACGAAAACGCGCGGCGTGATCCGGACGGTGCGTTGCGTCGGCGCGATGCCTGCGGGAGAAGGGAGAAGGGAGGAGGGGGGAGGGGGAAGGGGGTCGGCTTTGCCGCCTCGATGTCGTGGATGAGGGTGCGGAGAGGTTCGCGGGAGTCGGTGAGGTGTGCGTCCTCTTGGTGCCGGAAGGGGAGCTTCGGGTTCGGCATTCCCCAGGGGAGAGGGCGTCGGGGGCCGGCTCGGTAATGGTCCATCCGGCAGCGGCTCGTGTTTTGGCAAAGTCATGTACATGTCGGCATGGATGGGCACAGAGTCGGCATGACCGTTTCGTCTGATCGACACACGATCGAAGGGGACGACACATGGCACTCTCCCGTTCAGCACGTGCAGTCGCCACCGCCACCGCGGTGGCCTCCTTCTTTGTCATCGCCGCCGCTCCCGCCCCCACCCCCGGCGCCCCCGGTATCGGCGACCCCTACTTCCCGCTTCTCGGCAACGGCGGCTTCGACGCCCGTCACTACGCCCTGGACATCGCCTACAACCCCGACACCGACCGCCTGGACGGCCGCACCACCCTCACCGCGCGCACCACCAGAAGCCTGTCCTCCTTCAACCTCGATCTGCAGAGACTGGAGGTCACGAAGGTCGAGGTGAACGGCAGACGCGCCGCGTTCACGCGCGACGGCGACGAACTGCACATCACCCCGCGGGGCGCGCTCGCCAAGAACCGCGACTTCGAGGTCGCCGTCACCTACGGCGGTGTCCCCGAACCCCTCACCGGCCCGATCGTGTTCGGCTCGGACTACGGCTGGATGAAGACCGGCGACGGTGTCTTCGTCGCCTGTGAACCCAACGCCGCCTCCACCTGGTTCCCGTCCAGCGACCACCCGTCCGACAAGGCGACCTACGACATCCGTATCAAGGCTCCCAAGGGCCTCACCGGTGTCTCCAACGGCCGACTCGTCTCGACGTACGACAAGGGCGACTCGACGTACAGCCACTGGCGCGAGTCCAAGCCCATGGCGACCTATCTCGCCACCGCCACCATCGGGAAGTTCGATGTCCGGACCGGGAAGACCCCGGGCGGCACACCCATCTACGTCGCCATCGACCCGACGCTGGAGAACAGCAACGCCGTCGACGTGTACGCCGTCACGGCCGCGGCGACCGACTACTGGTCGCAGGTGTTCGGGCCGTACCCGTTCGAGGAGACCGGCGCGATCGTCGACGACATGCCGGCTGCCGGGTTCTCGCTGGAGGTGCAGAGCAAGCCCGTCTACTCGGCCGTACGCAGTGAGACGACCATCGTGCACGAGCTGGCTCACCAGTGGTTCGGCGACTCGGTGTCGGTGGAGCGCTGGCAGAACATCTGGCTCAACGAGGGCTTCGCCACCTACTCCCAGTGGCTGTGGGCCGAGCACCAGGGCACCCGCTCGGCGCACGACTCCTTCCTCGCCGCCTATGACGCCCGCCCCGCCGCCAACCCCTTCTGGCAGGTCGAGGTCGCCGACCCGCAGCGCGACACCATGTTCGCCTCGGCGGTCTACCAGCGCGGCGCGATGACACTCCAGGTGCTGCGCGAACGCATCGGGGACACCGCCTTCTTCAAGCTCCTGCCCACCTGGACGAAACTGCACCGCTACGGCAACGCGGACACCGCCGACTTCATCCGCCTCGCCGAGAAGGTCTCCGGACAGCAGCTCGACGACCTGTTCCAGACGTGGCTGTTCACGACGGGCAAGCCGGCTCTGTAACCGGCGTAGAGGGATAACCCTCGTTCGCCCCTCGTTCATCTCTGAAGTCAATGACATGTACAGGCCAAAGGTGCGACCCTTCCCTCAGTCACGGGACGGGTCCCCCCACAGCCCGCCCCATGTCGTCGGGCCCGCACCCCCGCACCCCCGCTCAGCCTGCTCAGCTCGTCCCGGACAGCACATCCCGTCTGCCCGGGCTGTCACCGGCCGCCGACCCGCGGCCGTCGCAGTAGGAGTACGAGTGAGACGAATCCCCCGCCAGGCGGCCGCAGCCGGAGCCATGGTGGCCACCGCCGCCCTCCTGGCCCTCGGTATACAGACAGTCCCCGCGGCCGCCGAACCAGTCGCCGCACCCCACCCCAGCCCCCTGCGCACCGGGGGCCTGGCGGCCAAGCTCACCCCGGCCCAGCACGCCACGCTCGTCAGGAGCGCGACGAAGAAGACCGGCGCGACCGCCGGCTCCCTGGGCCTGGGCGCCAAGGAGAAGCTGATCGTCAAGGGCGTGGCCAAGGACAACGACGGCACGCTCCACACCCGTTACGAGCGCACCTACGACGGGCTCCCGGTCCTCGGCGGCGACCTGGTCGTGCACACCCCGCCCGCCTCCGTGGCCAAGGGCACGGTGAGCACCACGTTCGCCGGCAAGCGGACCGTCAAGGTCTCCTCCACCACCGCGACCTCCACCAAGTCGGCCGCCGCGACCAAGGCACTCAAGGCCGCCAAGGCGCTCGACGCGCAGAACCCCACCGCTGACAGCGCCCGCAAGGTGATCTGGGCCGGCGCAGGCACCCCGAAGCTCGCCTGGGAGACGGTGGTGGGCGGTCTCCAGGACGACGGCACGCCCAGCCGGCTGCACGTCATCACCGACGCGAGCACGGGGGCGAAGCTCCACGAGTTCCAGGACGTCAAGACCGGCACCGGCAACACCCAGTACAGCGGCACGGTCACGCTGAACACCACGCTGTCCGGTTCGACGTACCAGCTGTATGACACCACCCGCGGCGGTCACAAGACGTACTCGCTCAACAACGGCACCTCGGGCACCGGCACCCTGATGACCGACGCCGACGACGTGTGGGGCACCGGAGCAGGCTCCAACACCCAGACCGCCGGCGCGGACGCCGCCTACGGCGCGCAGACGACCTGGGACTTCTACAAGAACACCTTCGGCCGCAGCGGCATCAAGAACGACGGCGTCGCCGCCTACTCCCGCGTCCACTACAGCACGGCGTACGTCAACGCCTTCTGGGACGACGACTGCTTCTGCATGACGTACGGCGACGGCACCAGCAGCACCCACGCGCTCACCTCGCTCGACGTGGCCGGTCACGAGATGAGCCACGGCGTCACCTCCAACACCGCGAACCTCAACTACACCGGTGAGTCGGGCGGCCTCAACGAGGCGACCTCCGACATCTTCGGCACAGGTGTGGAGTTCTACGCGAACAACTCCTCCGACGTCGGCGACTACCTCGTCGGCGAGAAGATCAACATCAACGGCAACGGCACCCCGCTGCGCTACATGGACGAGCCCGACAAGGACGGCGGCTCCGCCGACAGCTGGTACTCCGGCGTCGGCAACCTGGACGTCCACTACTCCTCGGGTCCGGCGAACCACATGTTCTACCTGCTCTCCGAGGGCAGCGGCAGCAAGGTGATCAACGGCGTCACGTACAACAGCCCGACCTCCGACGGTGTCGCCGTAGCGGGCATCGGCCGGGCCGCGGCGCTGCAGATCTGGTACAAGGCGCTGACGACGTACATGACGTCGACGACGAACTACGCGGGCGCCCGCACCGCCGCCCTGAACGCCGCGACGTCCCTGTACGGCGCCAACTCGACCCAGTACGCGGGCGTCGCGAACGCCTTCGCCGGCATCAACGTGGGCAGCCACGTCACCCCGCCGACGGGCGGCGTCACGGTCACCAACCCGGGCAGCCAGTCCTCCACCGTCGGCACCGCGGTGAGCCTGCAGGTCTCGGCCAGCAGCACCAACAGCGGTTCACTCACCTACGCCGCCACCGGGCTGCCCACCGGCCTGTCGATCAGCGGCTCCGGGGCGATCACCGGAACCCCGACCGCCGCCGGGACCTACAGCACCACCGTCACCGTCACCGACAGCACCGGGGCGAAAGGCACCGCCAGCTTCACCTGGACCGTCAGCTCCACCGGCGGCGGCACCTGCACCTCGGCGCAGCTGCTCGGCAACGCCGGGTTCGAGTCCGGCAACACCACCTGGACCGCGTCCAGCGGCGTCATCACCAACGACACCGACCAGGCCGCCCACGGCGGTTCGTACAAGGCCTGGCTGGACGGTTACGGCAGCACCCACACCGACACGCTCTCCCAGTCGGTGACCATTCCCAGCGGCTGCAAGGCCAGCTTCACCTTCTGGTTGCACATCGACAGCTCGGAGACCACCACCAGCACCGCCTACGACAAGCTCACCGTCACCGCGGGCTCCACCACCCTCGCGACCTACTCGAACCTCAACAAGGCCACGGGGTACGTCCAGAAGACCTTCAGCCTGTCCTCGTTCGCCGGCTCCACCGTCGCCCTCAAGTTCAGCGGCGTGGAGGACTCCTCCCTGCAGACCAGCTTCGTCGTCGACGACACGGCCGTGACGACCAGCTGACCCTCGTAACTCGTAAGTCGTAAGCCGTAAGTTCTGGGCGGGGCGTCAGCCCTTGACCGCCCCGCCCAGCGCGAACCCCCCGCCCAGCTTCCGCGCCACCAGCACGTACAGCAGGATCACCGGTGTCGAGTAGATGATCGAGAACGCGGCCAGTTGTCCGTAGACCACCGTCCCGCGGTTGCCGAAGAAGTCGTTGATGCTCACCGACGCCGGCATCTGGTCCGGGGAGAGCAGCAGCATGAACGGGACGAAGAAGTTGCCCCACATCATCACGAACGAGAACACGGTCACCACCGCGACGCCCGGCCCCATCAGTGGCAGCACGATACGCAGCAGGGACTGGAAGCTGGACGCGCCGTCCGTCCAGGCCGCCTCCTCCAGTTCCTTCGGCACGCCGTCCATGAAGTTCTTCATCAGCCAGATGGCGAAGGGCAGCTGCGACGCGGCGAAGAAGAAGATCGTGCCCTCCATCGTGTCGATCAGGTTCACCTGAACGAACAACGCGTACACGGGAACCATGATCGCCGTGATCGGCAGGCTCGTCGCGAAGATGATCGTGAGGAGGAAGGGGCGGTTCAGACGGGACCTGAAGCGGGAGAGCGGGTACGCGGCAAGGGCCGCGCAGACCACCGTCAGCAGGGTCCCGCCACCGCACAGGATCAGGCTGTTGAGCAGGGGCGTGAAGGTGATGTCCGGCTTCAGGACCGCGTCGAAGTTGTCGAGCGTGACGCCGTCGGGCACCTTCACCTTCAGTCCGGCGTGCGGGTCCAGGGAGGACAGGATCACCCAGGCCAGCGGGAGGACGAAGGCCGCCGCGACGAAGAGCAGACCGAGGTCGGCGGCGTAACGGCGGTTGGCGCGGCGGGAGTTGAGCGTCGTACGTGTTGCCATCTCAGACCTCCGTCCGCAGCAGGCGCATATAGACCAGCGAGAAGAGCGAGCCGACCACCAGCAGGAGGAGGGCGACGGCGGTGCCGTAGCCGATCATGCTCTTCTGGAAGGCCTGCTCGTACATGAACAGGGGGAGGGTCTGGCTGCGGTTTCCCGGGCCGCCTCTCGTCATCACCCAGATCAGACCGAAGACGGACAGGGTCTGGAGAGTGTTCAGCATCAGGTTCGTACCGATGGAGCGGCGGATCATCGGCAGCGTGATGTGCCACATGCGGCGCCAGCCGCCCGCGCCGTCCACCTCCGCCGCCTCGGTGATCTCCTTCGGGATCTCGTTCAGCGCGGCCGAGTAGACCAGCATCGAGAAGGCCGTCCCGCGCCACACGTTCGCGAACGACACCGCCAGGATCGGCAGCGTGTACAGCCAGTTCTGGGACGGGAGATGCAGCCAGTCGAGGACCGCGTTCAGGGTGCCCTCGCGGCGGAAGAAGGCGTAGAGGAGGAAGCCCGCCACGACCTCCGGGAGCACCCAGGCCGTGACGACGATCCCGCCGGTGAGCGTACGGACCGGCTTGGACGCGCGCTGCATCAGCGCGGCCAGGGCCAGGCCCAGCGTGTTCTGGCCGATGAGGGAGCTGAGGACCGTGAAGACGAGCGTGAGCCATACGGCGTTGAGGAACGCCTCGTCCTTGAAGGCGGTACGGAAGTTGTCGAAACCGGTGAAGGACGACTCGGCCTGGCCGGTGAGCTGCAGGTCGGTGAACGCGAGGTAGACGCAGTACGCGATCGGGCCGGCCAGGAAGAGGGTCAGGAGGACGAGGGCGGGGGAGACGGGCAGGGCCCGGGTGAGGGTGCGGAGGAAGGGGGAGCGGTTGCCGCCCGCCCCGACCTTCACTCCGCGCGCACCGGGGCCGGCCTTCCGCTGGGTGACGCTCACTCAGCGCTCACTTCTTTCCGTGCTCACTTCTTGTCACCCGGTTCTTGTCTTCCAGTCTTGTCTTCCAGCGCTTACTTCTTGATGACCTGGTTGTCCGTGACGGACTTCAGCTCCTCGTCGTAGCCGCTCGCCGCCTCGTTCACCGAACTGTCGCCCGTCGTCACGCCCTCCATGGCCTCCTGGATGGCCGTGGAGACCTTCGGATACGCGGGATACGCCGGGCGGTAGTGCGTGGTCTCCACCAGGTCCGTGAAGAACTTGATGCCGGGCTGCGCCTTCACATACGCCGGGTCGTCGGCCACGTCGGTGCGCACCGAGATACCGGAGTTGGCGACGTACCACTTCTGCGCGTTCGCTTTCGTCTGCATCGTCTTGATGAACTCGAAGGCCAGGTCGGGGTTGCCCGCCTTGCTCGGAATCGACCAGGTCCAGCCGCCCGACATGCTCACCTTCTCGGGTGACTGGCCGTGCTGCGTCGGCATGTACGCGAGGCCCAGCTTCTCGGACCACTCGGGCCACTCGTGGCCGCTGCCCTTCTGCCAGTCCTGCGGGAGCCAGGAGCCGTCGAGGTTGATGCCGAGCTTGCCCTCGGGGAGGAACTCGCCGCGGACCCTGGTCGCGATGTTGGGATCGAGGGCGTCCGAGACGTCCGGGCCGAGCTTCTCCTTGAAGACCGTCTCGACGAACCGCAGCGAGTCCTTGAACCCCTGGCTTCCCGTGATCCACTTCTCGGAGACCGTGTCGTACATCGGGCTCTCGGTGGCGCCGGTGGCCGTCCCGTACAGGAGCATCTCGAAGCCCTGCATGGCGGCCGCCTCACCCGCGGGCTTCCCCGTGTACACGTTCAGGGGGGTGACGCCGGGGACCTTCTCCTTGATCGTGCGGGCCGCTTCGAGAAGGTCGTCCCAGGTCTTCGGCTGCCAGTTGGCGGGCAGGCCGGCCTGCTTGAAGATGCCCTTGTCGAACCAGAGGCCCCGGGTGTCCGTGCCGTCCGGGACGCCGTACGTCTTCCCGTCCTGCGCCTTCGCCGCCGACTTCGCCGTGTCGATGAACTGCTGCCAGTCGTCCCACTTGTCGAGATACGGGTCCAGGGGCTTGAGGTAGCCGCTCGTGATGTCGGAGTTGATGAGGAACGTGTCCTCGTAGACCAGGTCGGGCGCCGTCTTGGGGGAGCGGAGCATCTGCTGGAGCTTCGTGTAGTACTCCGAGTCAGGGGCCTTGATCGGGACCAGCTCGACCTTCTTGTCCGGGTTGGCCTTCTCGAACTGCTCCTTGATGTCGGCGAGGTACGTGTCCATGACACGTACGGAGTTGTCCGTCGACTGTTTGTAGGAGATCTCCACGGTGTCCGGATCGCTGCCGGAGTCGCTGCCGCAGGCGCTGAGCCCGGCGGCGGCGAGCAGGGTCGCGAGAAGTAGGGGGGCGACGGTGGGACGCACGGGTACGACCTCCTGCTGGCCGACATCTTTGTGGCCATGTTCGATTGCCCGAACGTATGAGGAGTGGTCCGGCCAGGTCAATGACCTTGCACGGGCTACCTAACACAACCGTACCGAGTCGTTACCCGTTGTGACCCGTCGTGCCCCGGGCTGTCCCGTGGTGTCCCGTCGCACCGGATCCTTCGAAGCCCCCAAGCCGGCCGCGACCGCCTGCCCCGACCACCGCCGACCAACGCCCCGGCCACCTGCCCCGACCACCGTCGACCAACGCCCCGGCCACCTGTGCCCGACCGCCTGCCCCGACTACCCCTTCACCCACCGGTACTGCAGTTCCGGGCGTCCCACCTGTCCGTACTGAGGGCTCCGACCCGCCCGGCCGGCGTCCACCAGATGTTCCAGATACCGCCGGGCCGTGATCCGCGAGATGCCGACGGCCTCCGCCACCCCCGTCGCGGTCAGCCCCTCCTCGGAGCCGCGCAGCGCCCGGGTGACCTTCTCCAGTGTCGGCGCGCTCAGCCCTTTCGGCAGTTCGGCCGGACCGGGCGTCCGGAGCGTGGCGAGGGCACGGTCGACCTCGTCCTGGCCGCTCGCCTCGCCGGCCGCGGCGTGGAACTCGGCGTAGCGGATGAGCCGGTCCCGGAGAGTGGCGAAGGTGAAGGGCTTGAGCACGTACTGCACGACCCCCAGCGACACCCCCTCCCGCACGACCGTGAGGTCACGCGCGGAGGTCACCGCGATGACGTCCGCGTGATAGCCGGCGGCCCGCAGCGAGCGGGCCAGCTGCAGGCCGTGGACGTCCGGCAGATGGAGGTCGAGGAGGAGAAGGTCCACGGGCGTGCGGTCCAGCGCGCGTCTGGCCTCCGCGCCCGTGTGCGCCTTGCCGACCGCGGTGAACCCGGGCACCCGTCCCACGTACAGGACGTGCGCGTCCGCCGCGACGGGGTCGTCCTCGACGACCAGGACGCGGATGTCCTGGCGTGGTGAAGGCGTGCTCATACGGTGCCTCCGTGCGGCGTCTGCTCGGACTCGTGCCCTGGCCCTGACCCGGGGCTGGGGCTGGGCTCGGGCCTGGGCTCGGGCCTGGGCTCGGCCCCTGGTGCGGAACCGGTCTCGGGTCCTGACCCGGGTCCGGCTGCGGTTTCGGCTGCGGTTTCGGGTGCGGAACCGGTTTCGGGCCCGGCGTGGACCTTAGTCCGTTCCCCTGCCCGTTCCCCTGCCTGTTCCCCTGCCCGTTCCCGGGTCGGTTGCTGGGTCCGTTCCCGTGCCGCAGGCGGCAGTGGGAGCCGCACCTCGAAGGACGCCCCGCCACCGGGGGCCGTCGTCACGGTCAGTGTGCCGTCATGCCGGGCCACCGCTTGCCGTACGAGGGCCAGGCCGAGCCCGCGCCCGCCGGGCCCCGCCGGCTTCGTGGACCAGCCCCGCTGGAAGACCTCCTCCGCGTGGGCCGGGTCCACCCCCGCCCCGGTGTCGGTGACGCGCAGGACAAGGCCCTTCGCGTCCGCGAGCGCCGTGACGGTGACCCGGGCACCCACCGAGCCCTGAGCCGCGTCCACGGCGTTGTCGATCAGGTTGCCCAGGACCGTCACCAGATCACGGGCGGTGAGGGACTCCGGGAGCAGGCCGTCGTCGATGCTGCTGTCCTCGGAGACCATCAGTTCGACACCGCGCTCGTTCGCCTGCGCCGTCTTGCCCAGGAGCAGGGCGGCGAGGACGGGCTCGCTGACCGCCGCGACGACCTGGTCGGTCAGGGCCTGGGCCAGCTCCAGCTCGGCGGTGGCGAAGTCGATGGCCTCCTCGGACCGGCCCAGCTCGATCAGGGAGACGACCGTGTGGAGACGGTTCGCGGCCTCGTGGGCCTGCGAGTGCAGCGCCGTGGTGAAACCGCGCTCGGAATCCAGCTCGCCCATCACGGCCTGGAGCTCGGTGACATCGCGCAGGGTTACGACCATGCCCCGGCGCTCGCCGCCCGACACCGGAGAGGTGTTCACGACGAGCACCCGCGACTCGGTGAGATACACCTCGTCCACCCGCGGCTCCCCGGACAGCAGTGCCCCCGTCAGCGGAGTGGGCAGTTCGAGCTCCGCCACCGAGCGGCCCACCACATCGCCGCTCACCCCGAGCAGTTCGCGTCCGCCGTCGTTGATGAGCGCCACGCGGTACTGCCCGTCCAGCATCAGCAGCCCCTCGCGCACCGCGTGCAGCGCGGCCTCGTGGTAGTCGTGCATCCGGCTGAGCTCGGCCGCGTTCATCCCGTGGGTGGAGCGGCGCAGCCGGGCGTTGATGACGTACGTGCCGACGGCGCCCAGGGCCAGGGCAGCGGCGGCCACCCCGAACAGCGCCTTGACCTGGCCCTCGACCCGCTGGCTGATCTCGTCGACCTTGATGCCCGCACTGACCAGGCCGACGATCCGGTCGCCGTCGCGGATCGGTGTGACCGCGCGCACGGACGCGCCGAGGCTCCCGGTGTACGTCTCGGTGAAGGACTCGCCGAGGAGCGCCCGATCCGTGTGCCCGAGGAAGTGCTTGCCGATGAGCTTCTCGTTGGGGTGGGTCCAGCGGATGCCCTCCGGGTCCATGATCGTGACGAAATCGACCTGCGCGCCGCGCTGCACCGCCAGCGCGTACGGCTGCAGCGACCTCGTCGGGTCCGGGGTGCGGATGGCCTCCCGTACGGAAGGGGAGTCCGCGACCGAGCGGGCCACCCCCGTGGCCTGGCGGCCCGCCGCGTCCTCGGCCTGGCTGCGGTCGCTGATGTAGGTGAAGAGTGCGCAGCCCGCGACCACGACCGCGACGAGCACGGCCTGCATGGCGAAGAGCTGGCCGGCCAGGCTGCGAGGTCGTGGGGCACGGGGGAGGCGCATGCCACCAGTCTGCCTGGCCGGAAATGTGTGAACGTAATGAACGGAAGGGTGACCGCCCTCACACGCTGGGAGATAGTCACCGACAACCCCCGGACGTGAGCCGCACGCCGGATGATGCCGACGACGTCGTCAAGGAGGGCAGCCGTGACCAGCACACCCGATACGGCACCTGCCGCTCCCGCAGCCAAGCGGGACCGCACGCACTATCTGTACATCGCGGTGATCATCGCCGTGGCCGCCGGTATCGCCGTGGGTCTGATCGCCCCCGACTTCGCCGTTGAGCTGAAGCCGATCGGTACCGGCTTCGTGAACCTGATCAAGATGATGATCTCGCCGATCATCTTCTGCACGATCGTCCTGGGCATCGGCTCGGTACGGAAGGCCGCGAAGGTCGGCGCGGTGGGCGGCATCGCGCTCGGCTACTTCGTGGTCATGTCGTTCGTCGCGCTGGCCATCGGCCTGGTCGTCGGCAACATCCTGGAGCCCGGTACGGGCCTCGCGGTGACCGACGCGATCAAGGACGCCGGCCAGGGGCAGGTCGTCGAGGCGAAGAACACCGAGGAGTTCCTGCTCGGGATCATCCCCACGACGATCGTCTCCGCGTTCACCGGCGGCGAGGTCCTGCAGACCCTGCTCGTCGCGCTGCTCGCCGGCTTCGCGCTCCAGGCCATGGGTTCGGCCGGCACGCCGGTCCTGCGCGGTATCGAGCACATCCAGCGCCTCGTCTTCCGCATCCTCGCCATGGTGATGTGGGCGGCGCCCATCGGTGCGTTCGGCGCGATCGCGGCGGTCACCGGCTCGGCGGGTGTGGACGCCCTCAAGAGCCTCGCCGTTCTGATGCTCGGCTTCTACGTCACCTGTTTCCTCTTCGTCTTCATCGTGCTCGGCGCGCTGCTGCGGATCGTCGCGGGCCTGAACATCTTCCTGCTGCTCAAGTACCTGGGCCGTGAGTTCCTGCTGATCCTTTCCACCTCCTCCTCCGAGTCCGCGCTGCCGCGGCTCATCGCGAAGATGGAGCACCTGGGTGTCAGCAAGCCGGTGGTCGGCATCACCGTCCCGACCGGCTACTCGTTCAACCTCGACGGCACCATGATCTACATGACCATGGCCTCGCTGTTCATCTCCGACGCCATGGGTACGCCGATGTCGATCGGCGAGCAGATTCCGCTGCTCCTCTTCCTGCTGGTCGCCTCCAAGGGCGCGGCGGGTGTCACCGGTGCGGGTCTGGCCACCCTGGCGGGCGGTCTCCAGTCCCACAAGCCCGCGCTGGTGGACGGCATCGGTCTGATCGTCGGCATCGACCGCTTCATGAGCGAGGCGCGCGCCCTGACGAACTTCGCGGGCAACGCCGTGGCCACGGTCCTGATCGGTACGTGGACCAAGGAGATCGACCGGCCGCGCGTCGACGAGGTGCTCGCGGGGCGGCTGCCGTTCGACGAGACGACGCTGCTCGACGACGGTCACGGCAGCCGTTACGACGACGAGCCCGCCGGCTCGTCCGATGTGCCGGAGCAGCCCGGCGACAAGGCGCTGACGAAGGCGTAGCCGCCTGACCCGACGGGCCCCGGGCACCCCCGCCCCCGGAGCCCGTCCTCCCCGCACCGGGCGGCTGGGCCCCTCTTCCCCCCGTCGCTCAGCCGCCCGGCCCGCGCCCTGCCCTTCCCCCTCCGACCGCCGGCGGTCGGCCAGCCCCCCACCTGGCCGACCGTCGGCGGTTTTCGCGGTTCCGGGGTCCTCTGGGGGCCTCCCGCACCCAGTGGCGCGACACCGTTTGCCTTGACGTGGGCGTCAAGGATTACCGTCACGGCATGCGAATCGGCGAGCTTGCGGAGCGGGCCGGGACCACCACGCGGACGCTCAGGTACTACGAGTCGCGGGGGCTGCTGCCCTCGCGACGGGGGAGCAACGGGTACCGGACGTACGACGAGGACGATCTGAAGCTGCTGCGGCAGATCAGGACGCTGCAGGACTTCGGGTTCGACCTGGAGGAGACGCGGCCCTTCGTGGAGTGTCTGCGGGCCGGGCATCCGGAGGGTGACGCCTGCCCGGCCTCGCTCGCCGTGTACCGGCGCAAGCTGGACGAGCTCGACGCGCTGATCGGCGAGTTGCGGTCCGTACGCGAACAGGTCGGCGGGCAGTTGGCGCGGGCCGAGCGGGCGATGGGCGAGCTGGCGTCCGAGGCGGAGATTCCGGGCGGTCCGGAACCCGTATGTGAGCTGGGAGGGCAGAAGCGGTGATCAAGGCGGCAGGTGTGGCCGAGGTGACGGACGCGAACTTCGAGGCGGAGGTGATCGGGGCGGAGCTACCCGTGCTGGTGGAGTTCACCGCGGACTGGTGTCCGCCGTGCCGGCAGATCGCGCCGGTGCTGAGCGCCATCGCCTCCGAGGAGGGCGACCGGCTCAAGGTGGTACAGCTGGACGTGGACACGAACCCGGAGACCACGAACGCGTACGGGGTGCTGTCGATGCCCACGCTCATGGTGTTCCGCGACGGACAGCCGGTGAAGTCGATGGTGGGCGCACGGCCCAAGCGCAGGCTCCTTGAGGAGCTGGCGGACGTTCTCTGACCGACTCCGGCCGAACAAGGAAATCCCCCGCAGGAATTGCCTGCGGGGGATTTCTTTAGGTATATTCAATGGTTCGCGACTTGCATAAAGAAGTCACGGAGAAGTTCACTGCGCACAGTATATCCGGCTGGGAGCCGAATTGTCAAACAGGGCCTCAAACACAGACGTAAACACAGCCACACACGCAAACGCAGAAGCAGACTCGTCCCCTGGATTTCCGGACGATGAATTGTGCGGTGAGCAGGAATTCATCGACGGCCTGTACGCGCGCGTCGACGCGCTGCGCGGCGGCACCGAAGCCTCGGTGACGGACGCTCTCGCGCAGGGCAGCACGCCCATGCAGGCCCGTCTCGAACGGGACGTCCTGGTCGCCGAACGCTCCGGTCTGCTCGCCGCGCTGAACGCGGTGGACGGCTCGCTCTGCTTCGGCCGGATCGATCTCTCCGCCGAGTCCGCCCCTTCCGTGGCCCCCTCGGGCCTCACCCACCACATCGGCCGCATCGGTATCCGCGCCGACGACGCCGAACGCACCCCGATCCTGATCGACTGGCGCGCCCCGGTGGCCCGCCCCTTCTACCTCGCCACCGGCCACACCCCCATGGGCCTGCGCCGACGCCGGCACATCACCACCGAGGGCCGTGCCGTGACCGCCCTGCACGACGAGATCCTCGACCTGGGGGACCAGCGGCGCACCGGGCACGAGGACCCGACCGGAGACGCCGTGCTGCTCTCCGCCCTCACCTCCGCGCGCACCGGCCGGATGAGCGACATCGTGCAGACCATCCAGGCCGAGCAGGACCGCATCATCCGCGCTCCGCACCGCGGGGTCCTGGTGGTGGAGGGCGGCCCCGGCACGGGCAAGACGGCGGTGGCGCTGCACCGGGCGGCCTACCTCCTCTACGAGCACCGGGAACTGCTCGCCAAGCGTGCCGTCCTGATCGTCGGCCCGAACCCCGCCTTCCTCGGCTACATCGGTGAGGTCCTGCCCTCCCTCGGCGAGACGGGCGTCCTGCTCGCGACCGTCGGTGAGCTGTACCCGGGGGTGCGGGCGAGCGCTTCCGACACTCCCGAGGCCGCCGCGGTGAAGGGGCGCGCCGACATGGCCGACGTCCTCGCCGCCGTCGTACGCGACCGCCAGGCCCTGCCCGACCCGGTGATCGCCATCGAGCACGACCGGGACATCCTGATGCTCGACGCCGGTCTCGTACGCGTCGCCCGCGACCGCACCCGCGAGCTGAGGCTGCCGCACAACGTGGCCCGTGAACACTTCGAGGGCCATGTCTTCAACACCCTCACCGACATGCTCGCCGAGCGGATCGGCACGGACCCGTTCGACGGCACGAACCTGCTCGACCCCAGCGACATCACCCAGATCCGCGACGACCTCGCCGAGAACCCCGAGGTCTGGGCCGCCATCGACCAGTTGTGGCCGCGCGTCACCCCGCGGCGCCTCGTCGCGGACTTCCTCGCCGAGCCCGACGGCCGCGTCTCCGCGGCGGACGCGGACGCCGTGCGTCGCACCGTGACCCGGGCCTGGACGACCGCCGACGTCCCCCTCCTCGACGAGGCCGCCGAACTCCTCGGCGAGGACGACCGGATGACGAAGGCCGCCGCCGAGCAGGAGCGCGACCGGCAGGTCGCCTACGCACAGGGTGTGCTCGACGTCTCCTACGCGTCCAGGACGTACGAGTTCGAGGACATCGACGTGGAGGACGCGGAGGTCCTGTCGGCGCACGACATCATCGACGCCGAGCGGATGGCCGAGCGCCACGAGGAGGACGACCACCGCAGCGCCGCCGAGCGGGCCGCCGCCGACCGTACCTGGGCGTTCGGGCACATCATCGTCGACGAGGCGCAGGAACTGTCGCCGATGGCCTGGCGGATGCTGATGCGCCGCAGCCCCACGCGGTCGATGACGCTCGTCGGCGACCCGGCCCAGACGGCGGAGGCGGCGGGGATCGGTTCCTGGTCGGACATCCTCCACCCCTACGTCGAGGACCGCTGGGAGCACACCCGCCTCGCGGTCAACTACCGCACACCGTCCGAGATCATGGACGTGGCGGCGGCCGTCCCGCGCGCCGAGCACGCGGACTTCGAACCGCCGAGTTCGGTGCGTTCCACGGGCGTACGCCCCTGGGTGCGCGAGAGTCCCGACCTGCCCGGCGCCGTGCAGAAGGCCGTCGCGGAACTGGCGCCCGTCGAGGGGCGGCTCGCGGTGATCGCGCCGCGCGATCTGCACGAGGCGCTGGCCGAGCGGCTCGACGGTGTCACGGCGGGGGAGGAGCCCGACCTGTCCCGCACGGTCGTGCTCCTTGACCCGCGTCAGGCGAAGGGACTGGAATTCGACGCGGTGCTGGTCGTCGAGCCGGCCCGCTTCGGGACGAGCGATCTGTATGTGGCCCTGACCCGGGCCACGCAGTCGCTGGGCATCGTGCACGCCGCCCCGTTGCCGGAGCCGTTGGCAGCGGCGCTGCGGGAGGCCGCCTGATCCTTTTCGCCCCCGCCGCCCCTTCCCGTCCCGTTCCTGGGGGCTGCCGCCCCCAGACCCCCGCAATCGCGCTGAACGCGCTCGTCCTCAAACGCCGGACGGGCTGGAATTCCAGCCCGTCCGGCGTTCGAGGACCGGGGGTTCGGGGGCGAGGAAGCTACGTCGGGCGGAGCCACACCGTGGACAGGGGTGGCAGCGTGAGGCGGATGCTGGCCGGGCGACCGTGCCAGGCCAGGTCGTCCGGCTTGACCGGGTCGACGTTCCCGACGTCACCTCCGCCGTACCGCCCCGCATCCGTGTTCAGCACCTCGTGCCACGCGGTCACGTCATCCGGCACCCCGAGCCGGTACTCGTGCCGCACCACCGGCGAGAAGTTGGACACGGCGAGCAGCGGCGCCCCGTCGGAGGCATGCCGGAGGAACGCGAGGACGTTGTCCTCGGAGGCGTCCCCGGCGACCCAGCCGAACCCGTCGGGATCGGTGTCGAGCTCCCAGAGGGCCGGGGCGTGCCGGTAGACGGCGTTGAGGTCCCGGACGAGATCGCGGACACCCCGGTGGTCGGCCGCGGCCCCGTACGACGGGTCGAGGAGCCACCAGTCGGGACCGTGCACCTCCGACCACTCGGCGCCCTGCGCGAACTCCTGCCCCATGAAGAGGAGCTGTTTGCCCGGGTGGGCCCACATGAAGCCCAGGTACGCCCGCTGGGTGGCCCGTTGCTGCCACCAGTCGCCCGGCATCTTCGACACCAGCGACCGTTTCCCGTGCACCACTTCGTCGTGCGAGATCGGCAGCACGTAGTTCTCGCTGTACGCGTACACCATCGAGAACGTCATCTCGTTGTGGTGGTACTTGCGGTGGACCGGCTCGTGGGAGACGTAGTCCAGGGAGTCGTGCATCCAGCCCATGTTCCACTTCAGGCCGAAGCCAAGGCCGCCGAAGCCGCCCGGTCCGATGTGGTGGGTCGCCCGGGTGACGCCGTCCCACGCGGTCGACTCCTCGGCGATCGTGACGACACCGGGCTCGCGCCGGTAGACGGTGGCGTTCATCTCCTGGAGGAAGGCGACCGCGTCGAGGTTCTCCCGTCCGCCGTGGACGTTGGGTGTCCACTGGCCGGCCTCGCGCGAGTAGTCGAGGTACAGCATCGAGGCGACGGCGTCGACGCGCAGCCCGTCGATGTGGAACTCCTCGCACCAGTACACGGCGTTGGCGACGAGGAAATTGCGCACCTCCCGCCGCCCGTAGTCGAACTCCAGGGTTCCCCAGTCGGGGTGCGCCGCCCGCAGCGGGTCCTCGTGCTCGTACAGCGGGCGCCCGTCGAACTCGGCCAGCGCCCACTCGTCCCGGGGGAAGTGCGCCGGCACCCAGTCCATGATCACGCCGATACCGGCCCGGTGCAGCGCGTCGACGAGGTACTTGAAGTCGTCGGGAGTGCCCAGTCGTGCGGTCGGTGCGTAGAAGCCGGTGACCTGGTAGCCCCAGGAACCGCCGAAGGGATGCTCGGCGACCGGCATCAGCTCGACATGGGTGAAGCCGAGATCGGCGACGTAGACGGGCAGTTGCTCAGCGAGCTGACGGTAGGTCAGTCCTGGTCGCCAGGACGCCAGATGGAGCTCGTACACGGAGAACGGGGCCTTGTGCGCGGGACGGTCGGCCCGGCGCGCCATCCACTCCTGGTCCCGCCACTCGTGACGCGAGGCGTGGATCACGGAGGACGTGGCGGGCGGCAGCTCCGTACGCCGGGCCATCGGGTCGGCGCGCATCGTCTTCGTCCCGTCGGGCCGGGTGATCTCGAACTTGTAGAGCTCTCCCTCGCCGACGCCGGGGGCGAACAGCTCCCACACCCCGGAGGAGCCGAGCGACCGCATCGGGAACGCGGTCGCGTCCCAGAAGTTGAAGGTTCCGGCGACCCGGACACCGCGGGCGTTCGGCGCCCAGACCGAGAAGCGCGTGCCGGCCACGCCCTGGTGCTCCATCGGCTCCGCGCCGAGGATCGTCCACAGCTGCTCGTGCCGCCCCTCCCCGAACAGGTGCAGATCGAGATCGCCGAGCGTGGGCAGGAACCGGTACGCGTCCTCGGTGTCCTGCACCACTCCCTCGTACTCCACCGCCAGCCGGTACTCCGGAACCTCCCGCAGCGGCAGCACGGCGGAGAAGAACCCCTCCCCGTCGTCGTGCAGTTCGGCCCGCAACTCCTCGGTGACGACGGCGACGGAGAGCGCGTACGGCCGCAGCGCCCGGAAGACCACACCGTCGGGCACGGGGTGGGCCCCCAGCACGGAGTGCGGATCATGGTGCACGCCCCCGAGCAGCCGTTCCCGGTCGGTACGGTCCAGCACGGCGAGGGACCGCACCTCCTGGACGGGGTCCTCCGTCACCTGAACAGGGTCCTCCGTCACCTGAACAGGGTCCTCCGACACCTGGACGGGCTCCGGCGCGGGGGCGGGCGTCGACAGCGGGGCGGGCTCCGGAGGCGGTACGGGCACGGGCTCCGCGACCTCGGCCCGTACGTCCTCGTCCGCGGGGTTGGCCTTCGCCCTGTCAGCAGCGTTGTCAACAGCGCTGTCAGCAGCCTTTTCGGCGGCCTTGGCGGCGGCTTTGGCCTTGGCCTTCGAGCTCTTCGGCTTCTTGGCGGGCGGGTTCGGGCGGGGCGTCACGGGCGGAGCCTCCTCGGCGGGGTGGGAGCGGCGCAGTGCAAGGCGGGCGGGGCGGGTCAGGGCCTCTCGGGAAGAGCCAGCCGGCGGACGGCCGCCATCGGCACGGGCAGCCAGTCCGGCCGGTGCCGCGCCTCATAGACGACTTCGTAGATCGCCTTGTCGGTCTCGTACGCGCGGAGCAGCACCGGATCCGTCCGCGGATCACGTCCACTGGCCTCGGCGTAGCCGGAGCAGTACGCCGCCCGGCAGGCGTCGGCCCAGCCGGGCACGACGGACAGGTCTGAGGTGGCATCTCCTGTCCGGGTTGAGCCGGGAACCCGGGGGCGCGAGTGCGCGGCGTAGTCGAAGGAGCGGAGCATGCCGGCCACGTCCCGCGCGGTCGGCTGGGGCAGGCGCCGCTCGGCGAGTGACTTGGCGGGCTCGCCCTCGAAGTCGATCAGCGACCACAGGCCCCCACCGCTGGACGCGTGGGAGGTGCCCCCGGACGGCGACCGCAGACACTGCCCGAGGTGCAGGTCCCCGTGGATCCGCTGGGCCGTCCACGTCTCGCCCTCGCTCGCCAGATCGGCGAGCGCGTCGAACGCGGAACGCAGCCCCGGCGCGTACGGCCGCAGTGCGGGTACCGACTGGACGGCCGTTTCCAGCCGCTCGGTCATACCGTCCGTGAGCAGTTCCATCTGCGCGCGCCCCATGGTCACCGCGGGCAGCGCCCGGGCCAGCGCCATGTGCACCTCGGCCGTGGCCCGGCCGAGCGCCCGCGCCTCACCGCTGAAGTCCTCGCCCTTGGCGAGTGCGCGCAGCGCGAGGTCCCAGCCGTCCGAGGCGCCCTGGAGGAAGGGCTGCAGGACACCCAGTACGTAGGTGTCGCCGGCCAGGTCGGCGAGCATCCAGCCGGCGGGCGCCGGAACCCGTGGGCAGCCCTCGCGGGCCAGCGCCAGCGGCAGCTCCAGATCGGGGTTGACCCCCGGCACGATCCGGCGCAGCAGCTTCAGGATGAACGTATCTCCATAGACGAGCGAGGAGTTGGACTGCTCGGCCGTCATCAGGCGCGGCACCAGATTTCCCCGGATCTCCTGCCGTGTGTCCCGCTCGAAACGCAGCTCACCGATGCGCGCCCGTTCCCGCAGGGCCTCCAGGAGGACGTCGGCGGGCCGTGCGTCGTGCAGCGCTTCGTACACGGTCCGCCCGGCCAGCGGCCCCTGCGCCGGCCGGCCGATCAGCGCCGGCGCCAGCCGTGGTGGCAGCGCCTCGCGCACGCCGAGCAGCAGTTGGTAGCAGTCGGCCGGATGCGAGGGGGCGCTCTGCGTGGGGACGAGCGGCTGGTGCGCGCGTACGAGCAGATGGAGCAACCCCAGCTTGGAGTTCAACGGCAGTACTTCTGTCGCCGACACCAGGGAGAACCCGGTGACGGGACGGCCCTTGCCCGCGAACCACCGCTGCCGTGGAAGCCACTCGCGAAGCAGCGGGTCGAGGGACGCAAGGAGGCCGGGGCTTGTCGAAGCGGAGTGCACTGAGCGGGTGACGGCTTCCGACATGGCGTCGCGTCCTTTCCCCGGAGTCGGGGTGTTACTACTGCGTGCCCAGGGCGGGACGGAGGAAACCGTCCCCGGAGCGCCAGTCCGCCAGTCCGCTAGACCGCGTCCTTGCGGAGGCGGAACCAGTAGAAGCCGTGGCCGGCGAGGGTGAGGAGGTAGGGGAGTTCGCCGATGGCGGGGAAGCGGACGCCGCCGATGAGTTCGACGGGGTGGCGTCCGTTGAAGGTCTGGAGGTCGAGTTCGGTGGGCTGGGCGAAGCGGGAGAAGTTGTGGACGCACAGGACGAGGTCGTCTTTGTACTCACGAAGGAAGGCGATGACGGCGGGGTTGGAGGAGGGGAGTTCGGTGTAGGAGCCGAGGCCGAAGGCGGGGTTCTGTTTGCGGATTTCGATCATGCGGCGGGTCCAGTGGAGCAGTGAGGAGGGTGAGGACATCGATGCTTCGACGTTGGTGACCTGGTAGCCGTGGACGGGGTCCATGATCGTGGGGAGGTAGAGGCGTCCGGGGTCGCAGGAGGAGAAGCCGGCGTTGCG